>CAZPYR010000019.1:0-18185 GCA_964590815.1 uncultured Gammaproteobacteria bacterium
ATTGTTCAGATATGGCTTGCTGAAATATTACATAATGAACGAAATTTTAAAGTGCAGCTTTTGCGAGGTTCCTACGTTGACTACAATAAGGCGACACAGCGCTGGCTTGAGTATATATTTGAAAATACACGTTATAAAGATCTACGTACCAAACCAGTATATTTTGTATCTTCTAATACTCATAGCTTAGTTAATAATATGACAGGGTGGGTTGTTGATATAGAAAAAGACCTTATAAAGTATATGAAGGGAAACAAAATGGATAAATTCCTTGAGTATTGGAAACTTATAGAAACTGGTGAGCACCCAGGGTCAAGGGAAAATTTTTTATGGTACATCTTGAAAAAATATGAGTCGGAATTTCCAGAAGTAAAGGCTAAAAGACAGCATTTTGAATATGATCTAGGTATAGATACTATTGAAGCCAAGCATTATTTAGATATTAATGCTCAGGTTTTTGCTGTCAAAGATATTGCCAAAAGTCATTTAGGAAAAAAGTTAAATTTAGATATATCAAAACTCGCAAGTTCAGAAGCCCTCGTAATAAATATAGATTATCCTTTGGGCTTCGGAGCCTATGGTGTTCTATCACGTATTTTTCAAAATGTAAATACGGTCAAAGGTGTATATATTCTGGGAAAAGCTTCATTTCTTCATGCTAATTTAGGTGATATTGCATTGCCTGATACAGTATTTGATACATATAGTCACAACACATTTATTTTCAATAATGCATTTACTCGTGAGTATTTTAGTGATTTCAAATCCGGCAGTGTCCTTACCAGTCAAAAAGTAGTATCCTCACAAGGTACGTTTTTGCACCCAGGAAATGTTATACAGCAGTATTTTATTAATGATTATTCAGTTATTGAAATGGAAAATGGGCCGTACTTAAGTGCTGTTTATGAAACCACTCATTTTGAGCGATATCCAGAAAATGAAACAGTAAACCTTCTTGCGTCAACAGTAGATATTGGTATCATACATTATGCATCGGATACACCCTTTACAAAAGCAGTGACACTCGGGACGCGAAATCTTGGTTATGAAGGTGTTGAGGCAACGTATGTCTCCTCGATGGCAATTTTAAGAAGAATTATTGAAATGGAATCACGCTAAGCTTCAGTAACATATTACTGAAAATTGAATTATAATCTTAGTGCAATGACCTCTGAAACTCACCAAGCATCTAAATTTATACTTCCTACCATTTTTGTTATTTTTGGTATCACTGGAGACCTTGTACAAAAAAAAATACTTCATGCGCTCTATCATCTATATATAAAAAAAGTATTGCCTAAGAAATTTCGTGTATATGGATTTTCTCGTCGTGCATATGATGATTTACAGCTTCGATCGTATCTACGTAATATTATGGAAACTAAACAGTTTCCAGAACCCAATCAGTATGATGCTTTTCTTGAGGCATTTTACTATATTGAAGGAGATTTCCATGAGGAGCAAGCATACGGAAAGCTTGCAACAATTTTAGGCAGAGCGGATGGTATGTGGAATGTGTGTGCAAACAAACTTTTCTATTTGGCTGTTCCACCTATCTCGTATATGCATATTATTACTAATCTCCATAAAAAAGGACTTACAGTTCCTTGTGGACCAGAAGAAGGCTGGACGCGAGTCATTGTGGAGAAACCTTTTGGTACTGATCTAGATACGGCGATAGAGCTTGATATGACACTTGCTAAGCTTTTTAAAGAGGAACAGATATATAGAGTAGATCATTATTTAGCAAAAGAAACCGTCAGAAATATTTTAGCATTTAGATTTAGTAATAGTTTTCTTACACCTGCTTGGAATAATAAGTGGATCGAAAAAATAGAAGTAAGACTATTTGAGAAAGATACAGTTTCGGAACGTGGCAATTTTTATGACAAAGTGGGAAGTCTTCGGGATCATATGCTTCAGTTATTAGCACTTTTTATCATGGATCAGCCCGAATCATTTACACCTGAAGAGATTAAGAAGAAGAGAAGTCGTGCTCTGGAATCAATTCAAACACCAACGCCTGCTGCTATACGGACACATACAAAGCGAGCACAATATGTAGGCTATCGTAAAGAAAAAGGAATAGATACAAATTCGAATATTGAGACATATTTTTGTATTGAAGCATCTACTTCAATGCCGCAGTTTACAGGTGTGCCACTTATACTTGAAAGCGGTAAAGCGCTAGATCAAGATCTTACCGAAGTTGTTGTAACATTTAAACACACAGGAACAGGATTATATAATACAAAAACAGCTCCACAAAATATTCTTCATTATTATCTTCGACCAGATGAGAGTATCAGTATGCGCTTTCTTGCTAAGAAACCTGGTTTTAAGTACGATTTAGAAGAGCATTCATTAGGATTTGATTATCGCGCTGCTTACGAGGAGAGTGCTTTTATAGATGATTATGAAGCCTTAATGTATGATATTATAAATGGTGATCAGACATTGTTTGTTTCAACAAAGGAAATTTTGAGTCAATGGCAGTTTATCGAACCGATAGTTAATGTCTGGGAAAAAGGGAAGCCTCCATTACAGTTTTATCCAATAAATACATATGCAGGAAACATTTTCAAAACCAAATAAACTTGTCCATGAAATAGCTCTTGTCGGTCTTGGAAAAATGGGACATGGTATCGCTTTACAACTTCAGGAGAAAGGATGGCGAGTTATTGCCTATAACCGGTCACGTGAGAAAACTGATGAAATTGCAAAGACAGGTATAGTTCCAGCTTTTACTTATAAAGAATTGATTCAAAAATGTGAGTCAACCCAACGCATTGTATGGATAATGTTACCTGCGGGGGAAGCGGTTGAAGAAGCTATCTTTGGGGATGAAGGCATACTTACTTATTTGCAGCCAGGTGATATTGTCATAGACGCGGGCAATTCTTTTTACAAAGACACAATGCGAAGAGCAGAAACCTTAGCTAAAAAAAATATACATTTTTTAGATGTTGGTGTCTCTGGAGGTCCAGCGGGTGCTCGAAATGGTGCTTGTCTTATGATTGGCGGAACTAAAGAATTATTTGACTACTTGGAGCCATTATTTACTTCTGTTTCTATAGCTAAGGGTTATGCTCATTTTGAAGGATCTGGTGCAGGACATTTTGTAAAAATGGTACATAATGGAATTGAATATGGTATGATGCAGGCGCTTGGCGAGGGTTTTGAAGTCATGAAAAAATCTTCCTATAATTTAAATTTACTGGAAGTGTCCAGAATTTATAATACAGGCAGTGTCATTGAATCACGACTGGTGGAATGGTTGCAAGAAGCATATAAAACATATGGTGAAGAATTATTAGCCATATCCGGCAGTGTCAATTCTACAGGTGAGGGAGAATGGACGGTTAAAACAGCTGCAGAAATGAATATACCTGTACCTATCATTAAAGGTTCATTCGATTTTCGTCAGCAATCAAAACAGAATCCTAGTTATACAGGCCAAGTAGTATCAGCTTTGCGTGGCCAGTTTGGCGGACATACGGTTGAAAAGAATAAGAATTAAATCACTCTATGAATTACTCAAAAATTATTGATATCTCATTGCCGATTGATATTCATACCATTATTTATCCGGGAAATCCTGCTGTAGAAATTGAAGAGTTGAAAAGTGAAGCAAGCGGATCTACCATTTCCAAAATTATATTCGGTACTCATACAGCAACGCATGTGGATGCACAAAAACATGTGATTGATGGGGGAAAGTCCCTTGATGATATACCCCTTGATGCGTTTGTTGGAAAATGTCGAGTCGTAGACTGCACACATGATACTGAAGCTGTATCTTTAGAAACAGTTGAAAAAACAGCAATTCAGAAAGACGAACGTATTTTACTAAAGACTCAAAACTCGCTGCGAGGATTTACTACTTTTTATGAAGATTTTGTTTATGTTTCTCCTGAAGCTGCTCTCTATTTATCTGATCGAGTGCAACTTGTTGGAATCGATTATTTTTCAATTAAGCAGAAAGGATCAAAGGATAATCGTCCTCATACTGCTTTTCTCGGAAAAAACATCCCTATCATCGAAGGCATAGATTTATCTCAGGTTGAGGCTGGAGAATATATCCTGATTGCTTTGCCACTCAAATTAACCGATAGAGATGGGGCTCCTGTACGAGCTGTTCTTTTGAAATAGTTATCCCAAAATTTTTATTACCTTCCACCAGTTTTCGATATATTCAGGTCTTTTATTTTGGTATTTTAGATAATAAGCATGTTCCCATACGTCAAGACCCAATACTGGTGTGTGATTTTGTAAGTACGGCGAATCTTGATTGGCTGTCGAATATATTTTTAGTGAGTCGTTTTCATCACGCACGAGCCACGCCCAGCCGCTGCCAAAACGATTGGTCGCCGCCAGGGCAAATTCTTCTTTACATTTTTCAAGTGATCCAAAAGTATTATTGATATCTTCAACTAATGAAGTATCAATGTCCTGTTGCGGATTCATGATATCCCAGAAAAAACTATGATTTAGATGACCGCCACCATGATTTTTTAAGGCTAATTTATCAGCCTCTGGAATCGATAAAGATTCAAGATTTCTCATGATATCTTTCAAATCTTTTTCTTGCAAATCTGGATGTTTCTCTAGGGCTGCATTCAATTTATCTACATACGTTTGATGGTGCTTACCATGATGTATTCTCATAGTTTGCTCATCTAGATAAGGCTCAAGAGCATTAAAATCGTAAGGAAGTTCGGGCAGTTGATATTTCATAATATTTTGTTAAATAAATCCTAACTAAATACAGAAATAGTATACCCGATATATGAATAAACCGTAAGAGTTTTGCAAGGATATATTAAACAATACTATTTTGGGAAGCTAGTAAGTTATTTAAAGTTACCAAGAGTTATGTAATATTCCTCATTTCTTTTTCGTTGTCTATCATGTAATTTAAGGCAGTGAGGATAAGTATATTAAAAATAAATGTCGCAAAAGCCCGTGTAGGATGGAAGTAAAAGGCAAAAACTTGACTGAGCAGAATAGAAACAAGGGTGGCCCTTTTAAACCATCGGAAAGCTTCAATGCGCGAAGCGTATATTTGGAGGATCCCAAGAAGAATAAAAAAGCTGGCTATAAATGTAGTAAAAAAATGGAGTCCATTAAATGATTTTGATGTAAACGTATGAGAGAGCAGCAAAGCTGGGAATACAAAAGCATTTTTTTCTATTAGTAGTAATATGGCAACCAATAAACTAATACCTGCCTGAAAGAGGAAAAATACAATGAGGCCGCGCCTAAACCATTGTTTATTTATAAGACCTTCGTAAAAAGTTTTTGCTTCTATTTGTATTGTACGAAAGAAGGATGGCTCAGGCGGATGAATTGTATCCAGTTGTGAGTATAGTTTTTCTAAAGTATGGGAAATAGGACTATCAGGATTGGATCTGGAAAGATATAACAGAGCTTTTTGCTTTTCATGAATATCTAAGTCATTCATTACTGCATCCTTCATAATTTCTATACTATTTATTAAATATTCTTTTTTAGAAAATTCCTTTTTGCGATTCATAAGATGAAGCATGAGATATATCAGTACAAAGGTCATATACATAAGTGCAAATGACGGTTTATAGAAATAGTTATTATCACTGGTAATAAATTTTCCAATTTCATCTATAAATGTCCCAAAACCTAATCCACCTATAATAGCTGAAATTCTCTTTAGTTCATTATCTAGAAAAATAAGCATCATGCCCATGGCAATGAACATGAGAAGACCCCCCCACAGCATATGAGATATATGAAAAAAATCACCTCCGATTGTTGGATAATGAGTAAGATTAAGAAAAAGACGGATGCCAAGTATAGCTGCAACTGCTGAAATAAGAAAGGCCTCCATATGCCCCCGGTATTCAATATTTCGGATGAAACCCCTAAATGTAATCATAGTTAAAATTGTTCGTATAAACCTATCATTTGTTTAATGCGTATCCATATTTTACCCTTTAGAGAGCTCTGTTTGTAAAGTAAATAGGCTTTTTTCTTTGCTATGTCAATAGAACCTGGAAAGGGAGGATGAGCCCAACAGGATAAGATAACCCATTCTCTTTTTTCATTTTGACTTGCTATGACCGTGATAGATTTTTCACCAAATTTTTTAATAAACTCTTTAGTCCCTGTTTTCTTCCCCTTTTGTTCAATATCGGGAAATCTAAGTGTCTTCCACGCCAGTTCTTGAGGAATGTTGCGATCATCTAGGCGTTCTAATACATGATTTGTCCAAATGGTGTTTTTATACAGTGAAGAAAATGCCATAGTAGTATTGTAATATGCAAAAAGATGAATAGAAAGTAAAAAAAAAGAGGAGTGTATTAGTACACTCCTCTTAATATTCCTTAAAGAACAATTATTATGTGGTTGTCCTTAGCATACGACCAAGCCAAATCAATGCAATTGCGCCTAGGGTTGCTACAAACAGGCTGTATAAATTAAATCCTGATACTCCTGCTTGTCCAAAAATATTCATAAGTAATCCACCAGCAAATGCTCCTACCACACCGAGAATGATATCCATAAGCATTCCCTGTTGTGAATTTGTACCCATGATTACTGAAGCAAGCCATCCAGCTATAAGTCCTAATAAGAGCCATAATAAAATACCCATATACTTTTTTCACCTCCCATCTCTTTATAAACTAATAATATTCGTCTATTAAACTGCATAATCAAATGTTGATAGAAATAGTATATGGAGAGTTGATGAAGTAGTAATCAAAGGACCATAAGAGTAATGTAAGAATCTTACTATAGAATCTTACGGTATTTAAACATACGTTTGGTAGATTAACTATACCTCAATCTATCCAGATTTAGGATGAAAGAGGACCCCGCTAATTATCTAGATGCAAGCAGATACGGCGGGGTTTTTTGTAGATAATGATAGTAATCATTAATGAGTAGTATTTTTACGCCGGATCATCTCTTTTTTTACAAGTTCGTGAAATTCATCGGCAAATTTATTTAGGTCCTCATCACTCATATCTTCTAGTTCTATCAGCATGTTCCTTGCTCCTCGCACAGAGCGAATAAGTTCATCTAGTTTCAATTGAGTCGCTCTGGCTTCACGATTCTGTGTATTCTGAATAAGAAAAACCATAAGAAATGTAATAATCGTCGTCCCTGTATTGATTACTAATTGCCAAGTATCTGAATATTCAAAATAAGGTCCTGTAATACCCCATAAAACTATAATGAATAAGGATAAAATGAAAGACCAGGGAGTACCTGTGATAATGGATATCTTTTGAGAAAATTTTCGAAATAGTTCTTGCATATGGATCCTATTTTAGTATATATTAAGACAAAATGTTTTATTCTATGAAAGGAAATATCCGTATATGATTATAATTGGGGCTATAGCTCTTTGTGTTATTGCACATCTGATACTTGGCATGATATGGTATTCTCCTATGTTATTTGGCAATACCTGGGCGCAACAGACTTACAAATTATCTTCTACAGCCAAAAAGGATGAAATAAATATTGTTTATGGGCTAAGTGCCCTTGCTGCTTTTATTATGGCTGTCGTTTTACAATATGTCATGGCGGAAGTAGAAATACAACAAATATCAGAGGCGTTATTGCTAGGTAGTATGTTGTGGTTGGGTTTTACATTTACTACATCGCTCGTTAATAGCTTATATCAAGGCAAATCAAAAAAACTTGTTTTTATAGATAGTGGCTATTATTTGCTAAGCTCTTGTTCAATGAGTATTATCATTTTTTTGTTGATGTATCCTTAAGGTCAAGAGCATCCTTGAGAACATATTTCCCAACAGCAGTGCGAGTAATGGAAAAGGCAAGTGCCGATGTGCCAAATTTTTTGCCGATTTCGTGTGCTACAGATCGCACATATAATCCACTTGAACACTCGATTTCTATGCGAGCTTTTGGAAGATGTGACGGAAGACCAGACATTAATTTTCCCCATTCTGCTAGTATCTTTTGCTGTCTAAAATCTCCCGACACCAGAGCAATACGGCGTGTTATATACGATAGGAGATCTGTTGTTTTTATAAGACGCAAATCTGCAATACGAATATCATGAACAGTAACATTTTTTGAAGGAATCTCTATCTGATCCAACGCATCATGTCGAGCCCAAAAAAATAAAGGTTTGCCATTTATACGGGGAGAAGAATAGGGTGGGTAGGGTTGATCCCAGGAACCATTATAACTGGCCAGTTGTTGTGAAAGAGCAGCTATATTAATACGGGCGAAATTATTTATTTTTGCTTTGGGAAGACCCATAATGTCGTATGTGTCGGTTGAGATGCCAAATAATATTTCAAAGGTATATTTTTTGGGCAACTGTTCGTATTCCTTTCTTTTTTTATTCTCCTCCCCCGACAACACAATGAGTACTCCATCAGCCATGGGATCAAGACGTCCTGCATATCCAAGTTTTATATTCTTATATTCAGTGTGTTGGGCTTTGAATTGTTGGATAAGTTCAAAGGGCGAATAGCCAACAGGTTTATTAAGAGTAATAACTTTTTGCATATCTGTAAGAAAAATATATGATGCTTATATTTTTAAGTATAACTACATTCTTATCTTATTATAACAGTCCAAATTATTGAAGTAAGAATGTGCTGATATTAACAAATAGTAAATAACATAGTGATTAGATACATTGCTGAGACAAGCTCTTACAGGATCATTACATTCCTTTAATCGAAAGTTGACATATCATTTGTGGATTGATATAGTTTCAGAATACTTTTGTTCATAATCTGCTTGCAACATCAATGACATAGTTATCCGTGGGTATTGTGTCACATTATTTAATTCGACATTTTACATGAAATTTATCCGTTCAGACACATTTGGCTATATTGGGCTTGGCATGGCTTGGGCTATTTTTCTTTATGCTATTTTTTATCAGCCAATCCAAAAGAATATTATTTCACCTCTTACTTCGGTGTTCATTCCATTGCAGTCTTTGAAGGAGAATGAAGTAAAAGACTATCAACATGAAGTGTTTGGTTTTTTGCCTCATTGGAATTTTGACAATATACATACAATTGATTATGAAGCCCTTACTACCTTGGCATACTTTGATATTAAAATAGATCAATCAGGGAAAATTAAGAAAGAAGATCCAGGATACGAATCATTTATAAGTGATGAAGCAACACATATATTCCGAACAGCACATAATAATGGTGTGCGGGTAGTTTTGACTCTAACTTTGATGAATAATGCACATATTGTTGCATTCCTTGATGATCATAAAGCTCAGCAAAGGGCTATTGATCAATCTGTGGAGTTAGTTAAAAGGCGAGGTATTGATGGTATCAATTTAGACATTGAGTATGAGGGTGATGCTGGCGATGAGTATCGAGAGAAATTTACTACGTTTGCGTCTTCAATGACCAATAAAATGCATGCAGAAGTACCTTCATCAAAAGTTACCGTCTCCGTGTATGCCTCGGGAGTGAGATATCCCAAAGTACAAGATATAGGGGAAGTGGCTCAGGTAACAGATGGTATTTTCATGATGGGCTATGATTTTGCGGTTAGTTCTTCCGAAATAGCCATGCCTACCGCTCCTTTGGGCGGATATAAAGAGGGTAAATATTGGTATGATATTTCAACTGCGGTAGATGATTTTTTGACCGTTATGCCTGCTGATAAATTAATCCTTGGTACTCCTTGGTATGGATTAAATTTTGAAGTTTATGAGCCCTCTTTTAAGGCAGAAACTGTTTCGTGGTATTATTTGGGTCGACGAGGGATTATACAAACATATAATAATGTGAAAAAGTATGTGCACCCAAATCGTTCTGACGCAACTACATATAAGACTGGTTGGGATGATGTCGGGCAGGTAGGCTGGAAGGCTTATTATACGCCAACCACAGGCACATGGAGGATGGTGTATATGGATGATCCTCGTTCATTGGGGGCAAAATATGATTTAGCAAAAGAAAAAGGTTTGCTTGGTGTAGGCATCTGGGCAATTGGATTTGAAGGTGATAGTACCGAAATGTGGGATACAATCCGCCAAAAATTTGGTACTAAAATTGCCGATATTAGAATTTTAGAAAAACCAATCTATGAACTTCTCTAACTTCAAGATAAGCGTCTCTTTTGATAAAGACAGCTTTACAAAAGTAAATTTCCGACCTTTTATTGCTGGTATGATCGCGGTAGTGATTTTTAAAATATTTTCTATAATGGGTGTTACTCCAAGTTTTTTTGCGTCACCGATACCAAATAATATTAAAGTTTTTGATTCGATTAAGCCTAAATTGGAACAAAAAATGAATGATTTTACATTATCTCGTTCTTCTCAATTTATTCCCCCAGCTTATGCGGGAGGAGAATATGATATGGCTTCTGCGTATATTGCATTTGATCTTGAAACAGGAAAAGTGTTAGCAGAAAAATCTAGCGATAAAGAACTACCTATTGCCTCAATTACTAAAGTTATGACTGCGGTAGTTGCTCTTGATTTAGCCTCACCTGATGAATTGTATACAATTTCGTCAACAGCCGCAAAAGTAATCCCTACAAAAATAGGAGTTGTCCCAGGTGAAAAAATGTATCTTAAAGAGCTCCTTCAGGCTATATTACTTACTTCAGCAAATGATGCCGCTGCCGTGATCCGAGAGGGAATCGATAAAAAATATGGTGAGGCTGTTTTTATTAAGGCGATGAATGAAAAAGCACAGCTTTTGGGTATGAATCATACCAGTTTTGCAAATCCACAAGGGTTTGATGATACTCACAATTATAGTAGTACAGCAGATTTAGCCATTCTGACACATTATGCTCTTAATAATTATCCTCTGATTAAGGAGATTGTAGCGCGTGATGAGGCTTCCTTACCTGCTAATGATAATCATAAACAATTTGATTTAAAAAACTGGAACGGACTCATCGATACTTACCCAAATGCGTATGGTGTAAAAATAGGCAATACCGATGATGCTGGTGTCACCACTATGGTTGCGGCTCAACGTGAAGGATATAATGTTGGCGTTATACTACTCGGAGCACCAGGTATTTTAGAACGTGATATGTGGAGTGCGCAGCTGCTTGATCTAGCCTTTGAACAAATTGCGGGTCTTAAGCCAATTGAAGTAACAGAAAAACAATTGCGCGATAAATATGCCACATGGAAGATCTAACAATTGTATTTGATAATAAAATAATTATTAAAACGTGTCTGCTTGCCTCTCCCCTCCAAAATGACTCTAGTCTGCGGAGGGGATTTTTTCTTTATCCATCATATGAACTTCAATAAGGTATTTGATACAATACGATATGAGCTACCTTACTTATACTCCACGTAAATTAAAGCAACATCTTGCGAAGGATCATCAAATCACGCCCATGTCTACTTATTTACAGGAGATTGTATATGGAGGGGTAGATGGCATAGTTACTACATTTGCTGTAGTTGCCGGCTTTGCAGGTGCCCAAGCATCTGGCAATATTGCCAATATGGGATATATGACAGTACTTCTTTTTGGACTCGCCAATCTATTTGCGGACGCATCCTCTATGGGGCTCGGAAATTTATTATCGCTTCGTTCGGAACAAGATAGATTTCAAAAGGAAAGAAATCGTGAACTATCAGAGATAACAAATTCTGTAGAAATTGAAAAAGCTGAGACAATCATGATACTTAAAAAACAGGGTTTTACTAAAGAACAAGCTGTGCAGCTAGTCGAACTTTATGCTACAAACCCCAGTTATTGGGCTGACTTTATGATGCGATATGAACTTGAGATTCCTGATCCGATGGGGGAGAATCCCTATCTTACGTCGATTGCTACCTTTATTTCCTTTCAAATATTTGGAGTGATTCCGTTATTGCCATTTTTATTATTCCAGTCACATGAGGATGTCTTTTCGTTAGCAATACTTTCTACGGCAATTGCACTATTTATATTGGGTATATTACGATGGTATGTTACTAAACAATCTATTGGAAGAGCAGTCGGAGAAGTAATACTGATTGGGAGTATTTCCGCGGCTGTCGCATATTTAGTCGGATCTCTTTTTAATATTTGATTACTCCTGGGTCACACTAATCATTTTCCCTAACCAAATTAATACCACTGCTCCCATAGCTGCAATGAGCAAGCTGTAAAAATTGAATCCTGAAATATATGGCTGTGCCATTATATTTAAGATCAGACCTCCTACAATCGCTCCAATAGATCCCAGTACCGCGTCCGTTATCATTCCCTGTATGGTATAGGTCCCCAGGAAAAGCGAAATTATCCAACCTGCTGTTAGTCCTAATATAATCCATAAAAACAATTCCATATATATAAATGTAAATAGTAATAAAGATAGCTTATAACGATGGTGTGGAGGAGAAGTGAAAGTGTAATAAGGAAAGAGTAAGACAAAAAAAATTTATTACTTGAAACTTATCTATTATTTATATATACCCACTATTCGGAAGAGTATGCTATGAATATTATTAAATTTTTAATCTTTATGATAAATCCAATCGATCGGTCAACAAAAAGGATTACGATTAATAATCGTAATTTTTATAATGATATTGTGGGTATCTCAAAAACGCTGTCATATCCAAAATCAGGTTTTAAAATGAAAGCAATATCTACACAGCAACAATTCAAGGAACGCATTTACCAGCATATGAAAAAGGAAGAAAATGATGAAAAAATACTTATTTATCTATAGAGAGTAATAAAGGAACCATCTTAAGATGGTTCCTTTATCATATATCCAAAGCCTCGAACAGAGTGAATAAGTTTCTGATCAAAATCGCGATCTATTTTCTTCCGAAGATAACCAATATATACATCTACAATTCGAGTTTCTATATCTACGGAAGATAACCATAATCGGTTTAATATCATATCTCTCGTGAGAATTCGTCCCTTATTTTGAATCATGTATTGCAGTAACTTTAATTCTTGTGGAGTCAGTTGAATTTCTTTATCTCCTCTGTGAACTTCGAGGGTTTTTGTGTCAAGCTCTAGATCTCCGACTTTTAATTTAGAATTGTCGCCCAGTTTTCTTCGTAGACGAGCTTGTATGCGAGCAATAAGAACATCGGCTACAAATGGCTTTGTTATATAATCATCTGCGCCTAAATCTAATCCTTGAATAATATCGTGAGGTGTATCTTTAGCAGTAAGTATAATGACTCTTAGCTCAGGCAATTCTTTATGAATTTGCTTACACACGCTTTCACCACTCATATCTGGTAAACCTAAATCTAATAGCACTAGATCAGGAACAGATTTTTTTATAATCTTCAATGCTGTCACTCCATCTGAGGCAGTAATTACATTAAAACCATTATCAAGTAACAGCTCTTTTAGATAAGTTTGTATACCTTCGTCATCTTCAACTACCATTATGGAATAAATCATATGTCTATTTAAATTTATAATATCATTACTTTCTATAAAGAAAGACTCTATTGTATCAAGTCCGTAGAGTAAATAAGAAAACTATGATTATCATTCTCCATAATTTACCTAATTTGCAATGATTGGAGAATGTCATCATTTAGTAGAAAGAATACTTGGAAATTATGTAAGAAATATAAATAGTTTGTAAATATTGTGTAAGAGATTAGCCATTTATTATTTCACCGCCATTTGGATGAAGTATTTGACCGGTAATATAACTGGCCTCATCTGAAGCCAAAAAAGCATAGGAGGATGCGACCTCTACGGGTTGTCCAGGTCGTCCTAAAGGCACGTCTTTTCCGAAGCTTTTTACCTGTTTTTCAGAAAATGTAGCAGGAATAAGTGGTGTCCAAATTGGGCCAGGAGAAACTGCATTTACGCGAATTCCTTTTGGAGCCAGATTGAGGGCCAAAGATCGAGTAAAGCTTACAATTGCGCCTTTTGTTGAAGAATAATCAATGAGATGCTCACTACCTCGATAAGCAGTCACAGATGTTGTATTAATAATACAATCGCCTTTAGAAAAATGAGGAAGGGCTGCAATAGTAAAATAAAACATAGGGAAAATGTTTGTTTCAAAGGTTCGTCGTACTTGAGCTGGAATCAAATGAAGTGGGTTTTCGTGAGGGTGTTGCTCGGCTGCATTATTAATGAGTATATTGAGCTTGCCATAAGTATTAATTACTTGATCTATAGCTTTCATACAAAAGGATTCATCCCGAATATCTCCTGGAATCAAAAGACATGACTGACCGTATTTTTCTACTATTTTTTTAGTCTCTTCAGCATCTTCTTGTTCTGAGGGTAAAAAATTTATAGCTATATCAGCACCTTCCTGCGAAAATCTGACAGCTGTTGCCCTCCCAATACCGCTATCTCCTCCGGTGATAAATGCAATTTTGTCTGTGAGACGTTTACACAGACATTTATTTTCAAATTGAGGTAGGGGAGACATTTGATACTCCTTCCCAGGCTGTGTTGATTGGTGCTGGGGCGGTATAGAGATTTGTTTCATAGGAGATCTACTTTATAAAAGTAGATCATAAAAATATGTAAGAGAAAGAACGCTTACAGGTAAGACAAGAATGTACTATGAATTACATTCGTGCCTGTGCAATAGCAGTGAGTGCCCAGATTATAACAATGATTGCCGCAATGAAACCCATTGCTCCACCATGTTTATGAATCCAGTCTTTTTGTTGTTTTTTTAATGCCATAGATTTATATTAGAAATATTTTGTAACACTGTCAAGAGGGAACATTGTATGTTTATCAAAGATTGTTGTATTAGTGCGTAATATATAGCTTCTCTATTGATAGAGCACTTACTGAGTTCTTGTATACCTTAATGAAAGCAAAGGATTAGATTTGGGTTATTTTTTTAAAATCATTTTCAATGATAGTTTTATATTTAGGAAAACGTAGCGCTGCTGAGGGATGGATCGTAATTAAGTATGATTGATTATTTCGTTGTATGATTTCACCGTGGCGTGTAAGCACTGGAATATTTTCTTCAAGAATTGCAAATACTGCAGTCTTGCCAAGGAGTACAATTATTTCAGGATGTATTATCTCTACTTGTTTATCAAAATGAGTTTTTGCATGATGTATCTGTTCTTTGGATGGAGTGCCTCTTTCGGGTAAGTATTTTACAGGACTTGTTATATATATGTTTTCTTCATTAAGTCCAATATCTTGGATGCATTTTCGCAGTAATTTTCCAGATCTGCCGATAAAAGGGCGTCCGCTTTTAGCTTCGTTTTTCCCTGGTGCTTCGCCGACAAACATTATTTTTGCATCAGGATTTCCTTCACCAAAGACTGCTATGCCAATGGAGTCTTTTTGACAAAGTATGCATGATTCAATTTGTTTTTTTAGTTTATTCAATTCAGTTTGTTTATTCATATGCAAGCATTGTAAATCTTAATTTTATATTTGACAATTAAAAATGTGTATCTTCATGGTAAGATAGAAAGCATGAAAATAGGAATTATCGGAGCCGGCTTTACAGGTTTGAGTGCAGCTATCAAATTACAGCAAGCCGGGCATACCGTGCATCTATTTGAAAAAGAAGCTATACCTGGAGGGTTGGCCATAGGGTTTAAAAAGCCTGAATGGGAATGGGCTTTGGAGAAACATTATCACCATATTTTCACATCAGATGTTTCAATTAGAAATCTTGCTGATGAAGTCGGTTGTCCGTTCAAATTTACACGACCCAATACCTCTTCTCTTATAGATGGCGATATACTTCAGTTAGATTCACCCATTAAATTATTGCAGTTTTCTAAATTGTCCTATTCTGAGCGTACTCGTATGGGTGCAGTGCTTGGCTATTTACGTTATATTGCAGATTGGCATATCTTGGAATCGGAGACAAGTCATGAATGGTTACGGAAAATGTTGGGATCTCATTCATACTCATTGCTTTGGGAGCCGCTTTTAGCCGGTAAGTTTGGTGAATATTATAAAGAGATATCACTCGCATGGTTTTGGGCTCGTATTAAAGCACGAACCACGCAATTAGGATATCCAGATGGCGGATTTCAGAAATTGGCAGATGTGGTGGCTCATACTATAACAAGCAATAAGGGAAAAATTTCTTATAATACAACAGTAAAAAAAGTATCAAGAAATAATAATATCGAGTTGGAAACAGATGGGGACGTAAAGAAAAATATTTATTCTTTTGATAGGGTCCTTGTTACATTGCCAAATTTACAATTTAACGCGATCGCTCCCAACCTACCTATAGAATACAAAAAAAAGTTGCGCGAGTTTCAGGGAATTGGGGCTGTGAATATGGTACTTGAACTTACTGAGTCATTTTTGAAAAACGATGTGTATTGGCTCAATATTTGTGAAAAAAACTTTCCTTTTTTAGCTGTTGTAGAGCATACACATTTTATTGATAAAAAGTACTATAACAATAATCACATCTTATATGTAGGTAAGTATCTTCCACATGGACATCCTTATTTTTCTTTGAAGCCTGAGGATCTGTTAAAAGAATATGATCCTTATCTTAAAAAATTAAAAAAGAACTACAAAGCCACTATCAAAAGCCTTTTTCTTTTTAAAGTTCCTTTTGCTCAGCCAATCGTACCTGTAAATTATTCAGAAAAGCTACTACCTTTTACCACTCCAATGGATGGAGTATTCCTTGCAAATATGCAGCAAGTATATCCATGGGATCGGGGGACAAATTTTGCAGTTGAAGCTGGTGAACGGGTTGCTCAAGAAATCATTTCCAGCAAAAAGAATGGTACAATGGGATGATGAAAATGATACGCGTTGTTTTTCTTTTACTTGTTGTATTCGGAATAATCGATGCCGGGTATCTCACCTGGGAACATTACTCACAAAGTATTCCACCTTGTTCTACTAATATTTTTGTTGATTGTGGCCGTGTATTGGATAGTCCATATGCCACGATATATGGTATACCGCTTGCGATACTTGGCTTGTTGCATTACTTAGTTATGTTAGCGGTTGCTGTAGCAGCTTTTACTACAGGTAAACAATTATTTCGACGTTTTTTGTTTTTTTCTACTGCTATTGGTATTCTCGTTTCTTTATATCTTGTTTACTTGCAACTTGGGATTATTGGTGCAATTTGTCTTTACTGTATGGCATCAGCCTCGATTAGTTTGGTTTTGTATGTGTTGTCACGGGTCATTTTTGCGCAGGATTACTCAGATTTCCAATTAAAGAAAATAGAAACTACCTATAAAATGTTTGCAAAACCAGTTTTTTTTGTTCTCGATGCTGAATTGGTCCATGTTTGCGCTATGTTTTTTGGAGAGCTTTTTGGCAATATCTATCCAATTCGTAAAGTATGTGCATGGATATTTAGATATGAAAATAAACGCTTATATCAGGAAATTGAAGGTATTACATTTACAAATCCCTTGGGGCTTGCTGCAGGTTATGATTATAAAGCTTCGTTTACGCGCATCTTACCTGCCCTTGGTTTTGGGTTCCAGACTGTGGGGACAATTACAAACATGGAATGTGATGGTAATTCTAAACCTCGCCTCGGAAGGTTGCCAAAATCAAAATCATTACTCGTGAATAAAGGTTTTAGAAATCCGGGTATTAAAAAAATTGTGAAAAAACTTACAGGTAAAGTTTTTGAATTTCCGGTGGGAATTAGTATTGGTGTTACTAATACTGAAAAAATTAAAACGTACGAAGCGGCAGTAGAGGATATAGTAACTGTTTTTAAAAAATTGGAGAAATCGTCAGTGAAGAATGCTTATTATGAATTAAATATCAGTTGTCCCAACTTAAAAGTAGATTTTTCATTTTATGATCCTAAACAACTTAAAATTTTACTTGAGGCTTTACTAAAAATAAAAATCCATAAATCGGTATTTGTGAAAATGCCCATAGATTATTCGGAGGCAGAGGTTAAAAAGATACTTGATGTATTGGTAAAATTTTCTTTTATAAAAGGAGTTATTTTCGGGAATCTACAAAAAAACAGGAAGGATCCCTCTTTCATAAAAGATGAAGTACAGATTGCTGGTAAAGGTAATTTTAGCGGCAAACCCACTGAAAAAGAATCAAATAGATTGATACGATTTGCATTTAAACATTATGCCCATAGACTCATTATCATCGGTTGTGGAGGCGTATTTACTGCGGAGGATGCTTATAAAAAAATTCGATTGGGGGCTACACTCGTACAAATGATTACTGGGATGATTTTTGAAGGGCCCCAGGTCATGACCCAAATCAATC
>CAZPYR010000020.1:0-7782 GCA_964590815.1 uncultured Gammaproteobacteria bacterium
TCCGCCATGAAAAAAGTCGGGATTTATTCTCGACTTTTTTTATGCAAAAGTCTGGATGAGAACCGACGGTTCGCTTGCACTTGCAGTTTCCGATGCTTTGCGAGGATTACTGCAAGTTAGTACCGATGAACGCAATGAAATCGGTGAATCCCACTCTCTCCGCAGATGCAGTAGTATAAATATATGCTAAGAAAAAAACTTCTCATTATATTCTTAATATTGGGATCAATAATTTTATATATTGTTTCTGCTCCTGTAATTCCTATTTACTACAATCTCACTCTATTTAAACAACGTAAATATTCTCCTGAAATATTTCCACCTGCGACTGGCTGCTTTAATAACTGCAAAGGTACAACCAAACAATTATTTTGTAATAAAGAATCAAAATTTAAAATATTTGGTAGAGAATGTTATTATCTATGTTCTGGCACTTTTAGCAATAACTGCTTTTGGAAATAAATTCTATTTCGTGTGATTAGATATAATATTCACATGCAGGATAACACATATAAAGAGAGCAGCAATACTTATACCTTTCAAGCTACAATAAAAAAAATCGGCGTAAATCCCTATGTCTCAGTACCTCAGCATATTTTAGACTCAATATTTATAGAACATAAAAAGAATACCGGTCCGATTCCCATTTGCGGCTTCATAAATAGCCTTCCCTATAAACAAACGCTAGTCAAATTTCAGGGAGAATGGAGACTATATATCAATACAAAAATGCTCAAAAATTCTCCTCAAAGAATTGGAGAACAAATAAATTTGAGTGTAACGTATGACACTACACCAAGAATTATTGCCATGCACCCAATGTTAGAAGATGCTCTTATAGCAAACTCTGAGGCAAAAAAAATATTTAATTCATTATCTCCTTCGCACCAAAAAGAAATCGTAAGATATATAGCCAATCTGAAAAGTGAAGAAAAAGTAAACCTAAATGTACAAAAAGCGATTGGCTATTTGTTAGGTAAAAATAGATTTGTAGGCCGACCTTCAATCCAATCTGATAAATATGCATCGACAATAATTCAGGGAGAAAAAATAAAACTTCGGCCTATGATACCTTCAGAATTTAATCTTTTTTATAGCTGGGCAACCAAGTCTGATAATAGTCATTTTTGGTATGGGGAACTCTATGGTACAAAAATCCCCTCAATAAGTGAATTTAAAAAAGACTGGAAAGAATACTACTTCGACGGCAGTCAACCTGAAAAGGGTAGATGTTTTATGATTTTAGTGGATGATAAACCTATCGGCCAAGTCAACTACAATGATATCGACCGGAAAACTAATTCAGTCGAACTCGATATCATAATCGGTGAACGTCATCACACGGGGCAAGGATATGGTTCCGACGCCTTGCAAAATCTCGTCGAATATTTATTTACCAGAATGAATATTGATAGTTGCTTTATCGAAGCCCTGACGCAAAACCCACGAGCAATCTCTGCCTACAAAAAAGCAGGGTTTGTAGAACAAAAAAGATATACTAACAATGGCAAAGAATACATGTATTTGGAAAAAAAGAAATAATGACTTAATACCCCAAATCCTCTTCCACCAAAAATACATAAATCTTGCGGCTTAAAAATTCTGAGGCACCTTTTAAAATAAAGATTTTATAATCATATTAGTTCTGCTCAGCTACAATGGCTTGCGTATGACTTTTTTCAAACTCAGTATTCTCTATATCTTTGGTATGTTCCTTCATTACCTGAAATTTTTCGAGCATCATAATGAGAGCCATACCGCCAATAGCAAGCACAATACACATGATTACATTGCCATCAAATGACATAGGTAAAATATTTTTCTCAAGAAGAGGTACTACCTCACCATGGCTATTTATACGAGTTGTTATTACTTCTTTCCACGGCCATATCTTGCGGAGTGAACCAATCATAAATCCAAGCAGTGCAGCAATTACGATATCATGGTGACGAGCAAATAACCAAGTCAGCAACCTTGAGAATAATGATATACCAATTACAATCCCTATCATAAATATGGCAAGAGTCATGATATCACGATCAACAACAGCATTCAAAATTTGTTCATATTTCCCCATTATTACAAGCAGGAAAGAGCCAGAAATACCAGGAAGAATCATAGCACAGATCGCAATTGCGCCACTCAACATAATGGCTAGATAGGTGTTTGGCGTTTCGACAGGTACAGCACCAACTAAGATATACGATCCAACTGTTGTGAATAATAAAGCAAGATAATCCTTCATATCCCAATCAATAACCCGCTTACGCACCAAGATAATAGAAGCTACAACTAAGCCAAAGAAAAAAGACCAAAGAAATGCGGGATACTCTACAAGTAGAAAAGAAATAGCCCTTGCCATAGATAAAAGTGCAACTCCTAAGCCTAAGCCAAGCGGTATTCCAAAACCAAAAGGGATAGATTTTATTGCTTCTGTAAACTGCCCTTTTAAAGCAAGTCTCAATGTTTTTCCACTAACTGTTTTGATTGTATGCAGTAGCTCTTCATAGATTCCAAAAATAAATGCAATAGTTCCTCCCGATACACCAGGCACAATATCTGCAGCACCCATCATAAAACCAGTGAAAAAAAGACGAATGAATTTTTTCATATAATACAATTATACCGTATGGATATGTATTTCAAAGGGCTTCTTATTAACCTAAAATCCTTGTAGAATACAAGTAATTAGTATTTAACAAACATATATATGATCACCACCATCATCTCTGATTTTTCTCGCGTCCTACTTTTCCCAACCGATAAGACATATACAGGCAGTCTCAATGATCTTCACAAAAAACTTACTAAAGAGAATGGGGAAACATACGATTTTTTTAAATATTTCACTGTAAATGAAGAACTATTTGCAGCACTCAAAAACCTAAGTGGACAGTATCCCGTATATATATTTACCACAGACACAATACAAGAGCGCCCTGAAATACGGAATATGCTAGATATTGTAGTATCAGATATTTTTGTGGCAAATAATCATAATATAAAAAAGAATGAAGAGGAAGCTTACCATTTTATCGCAAGCAGGCTACAGAAACTACCTCAAACATTTATATATATAGATGACGTGGAACAAAATACACAAGCTGCAGTAAAAGCAGGTATGAAAGCCATACACTATCAAGATAATAAACAGCTTTTCATTGAGCTTCAAAACTTACATTTACTCTGATAGTTTGATATCGATTCAATTTCAGATATGATATGATTTTTGTTAATTAATAGTAAAATCGTTCTTATGAAATCTACTCTTTCACATATACAATTCAATATTGATTTTAAACATGTCGATTTTTATACAGACCTCATGAAATTTCTTGGATGGGCAGAGATATATGCAGCAGACGGAGTAGTGGGGTACAACGATAGTACAGATAAGGGAGCCAGCATATGGTTCTTGAAATCGAAAACCACTGATATGCATGGACATGGTAAAGCTGGTATGAATCATATTGGCATTCATGTCGATACTCAATCAGATGTCGATAGTGTTGTCGGCTATATTAAAGATAAAAATATAAAAACTCTCTATGATACGCCTCGGCATCGACCTGAGTTTGCCTTTGTAGAAGGGAATACATACTACCAGGTGATGTTTGAATCACCCGATAAAATACTCTTTGAAGTCGTATATACAGGTCCTAAAAATTAGAAAAACTCGTCAGATTTACATATTCGGAACTTGAAGAGCAGGTGATTCAGGTTGCACTACAGGAGCAGCAATTTTACGAGGCATAGATTTAATAATGAGTGTCACAATATTTGCAATGAGTACTGTGTTTACGAGGGTATCTACGGGCATCCAACCCAACCAAGTATTGAAAACAAATAAAGTAATCCCTGCAACTATACCTACAATAATTTGTTGCTTCATAAAGACAGGTGAAGTTTTTGGCTCTGGAAGCATCACCAAAGCACAAAAAGCTGTAGCGTTAAATAACATTGTATATGCTAGATCTGTTGCTTGAGATACAGTAGACTGAGTCTGGGTAAAGACAAATAGCAGAATGATATAACTTACAAAAAAGGAAATAGCGTACGGTATCTTTTTAAAAGCATTCGCAAAATAAGCAAATCCAAAAAGAAAAAATAATGGCACCAATATGTTCAAAACAGGAATCCTGCTGGTAATATTCTGAAACATATCTGCACCCCACCATGAAATAAGAAGGGTATCTGCACCAGCTACTGTAAGTTGGACAACCCAACTTAGTAAATAGGTAAGGAACAACGCAAAAGCGGCTGGATTCAACACTGGCATTTTGTTCTTTTTTACAACGAATTTACCTATGGCAATAGCAATTACTGCAAAAACAAAATACCATACACTGTTTGTTGGATGTATCAGAAGAAATACAATACAAGTAGAAATTAAATAATTTAAGGGATTGCTTTGGATTATCCCAAAGCCATAACGAGTTAAGTAATATATACTGGCACTTGTTATAAATGTAACAAGCATTTTAAGTATGTAGTCATTTCTTTCAATTATATTTTTTGTAGGTATAACTAAATCAAAGAAAGAGATAATACCAAAAAAAGATAAAAAAAGAAAAAATTGGAACAATGAATTTTTCCAATTTATATATTTGAGAATATCTGAAAGCATACGAATAGATATTGATAATTAACCTATCTTCTATTACCATTATACAGGCTTACATTCTAAATTCTATTCAGCTAAAATTCAGCAATCATTTTTATAGTAACTAATGATTATTAACAATTTGTAATTTTCCTATGAATCCTAAACAAATCGGTATCGGCCTCGCGGTACTTGCTATTGTAGCTATTGCAGTGTGGCAATTTGGAGGCACCAATACAGCTACCCCAACTCCTGAGCAAGCACAAGTAACTCAAGCCCCTATGCAAGCTACTTCCGAACTTGCAGAGTCCACAGATTCCTCTACAATGGACGCTTCAACATACAAAGACGGTGAATATTCTGCGACCGGGAATTATACATCTCCTGCACAACAAGAAGAGCTTGAAATAGCAATTACACTTGCAGACGGTATAGTGACTGATGCAGAGTTTACAGGTAAGGCTACTCATCAGGTCAGTCAAAAACTTCAAGGCCAGTTTGCAGAAGGATTTAAAGAGGAAGTCATCGGTAAATCTATAGATGAAATAAATCTTACTGTTGTAAACGGTTCATCACTTACTCCAAAAGGTTTCATGGATGCACTTGAAAAAGTCAAAGCCGAAGCACAAGCCTAATATGGAGCCATCATCATTTACGTATGAGTCAATGGGTACCCATTGGGAGGTATCCATCTGGGACAAAGTAGAGGAGTATCTTTTCCTAAAAATTCAGAAAGATATTGTTTTAATGTCCGAACTCTTTGACCAAACGTACTCACGCTTTATTTCTACATCCTTTGTATCTCGTATCTCCACGCTTACCGGGACTATTGAAGTACCTTTTGATTTTATAGAAATGCTTAAAGTATATGAACAATTTTTTAAGCTATCCCAAAAAAAAGTAAATCCTCTTATTGGTTGCACATTAAGCGATATGGGATATGACGCTGAATACTCGCTCAAAAAGAAAAAAATCATTCACCATACACCAAATCTTCTAGATACCGTAATAATCAAAGATCAAAACCATATAGAAATAAAACAACCAGTTGTGTTTGATTTTGGAGCTTTAGGAAAGGGCTATTTCGTAGATAAAATCTTTACATACCTCGTTAAAAAAGGTTTTAAACAAATATTGGTAAATGGAAGTGGAGATATCCATTATCAAGGGGACAAATCTATTACCGTCGGACTAGAACACCCGCTAGATACTACAAAGGTTATTGGTACAATCCAATTTCCAAAAGGAGCCATGTGTAGTTCTGGTACAAATAGACGAGCTTGGGGAGAATATCATCACATCATTGACCCACTTACTCTGAGCTCTCCTACAGAAATACTTGCAGCATGGGTAATAGCCGATTCAGCAGCTTTAGCAGATGTCCTTGCTACAGCTCTTTTTTTTGTTCCCCCAGATGACTTCTTTTCACACTACACGTTTGAGTATCTCCTTATGAATAGACATATGAAAGTAAAACGATCTCCCGGATTTAAAGCTATATTATTTTGAAATATTTTTTTTCCCATCTGGCACTATTAGCACCTGCCCAGGTGTAATAGGAAAAACAACATCTTCACTAAATTCATTATATGGGTAATCTCTTATTTTCTTTGGATCCGTACTATACATCTTCGCTATACTCTCAATCGTTTCTCTATTTTGAACCACATGCACGACACCTGTTACAGGAGGTATGAGTATGATCATATCTTCAGTGATTCCTTGAAGTGGTATATCATTTGCAAAGCGTACGGTATCAACTGATATTTTGTATTCCTCAGCAATAGATTCCAATGTATCAAAATTTCGCACTTTATGGTAAGTTAAGCCAGGGCGCAACCCTGGATGACGGATACCTCGGATATACATTCCAATTCGCTTCAAATCGCTTTGCGCTTTTAAAAGAGCCAAACCTCCTAGAATACCAGCTATAAAAAATATAAGTGGGAACAACATAAGATACCTAAAATGAAGGGGATGATCCAGGTGCCTTGCATTTCTCTTCTTAAGATTCATACTATTATTCTAACAGAACTCTCTTACACGTGAATAAACCGTAGGATATACTGATACCATGCCAGGAAAACACTTCAAATTTGCAATTAGTACCCTAAGCTGTGCTTCAACCAATATACTATTGCCTCATCAAATCATGTTGCCCCATTATGCAACCCCTGCAACCATAGATCGCCTAGCGGCAATGAGACATGCACTCCAACATACAATACCACTTCAAGATTGCACAGCTTCACTGCATGTCGGCTATATGATTAACTCTTTAAATGCAGCACAAGAACTTCAAGATAGAGATATACCTATATCAAGTATAGACACACCTGATGTGGTTTCTCTGCTGGCCTTTTTTATAGAAATATTAAAAAACACTTTCTCAGATATGAGCTTTCGTAAAATCAAAACTACTCTGGGATGGCAATTTGCGAGTGTGACAGACAACCGGGAATTTATTAAAAAAGTTAGTGAAGGAATTGCTAGTTTAAATTCAACAGATACGATTCATTTTATCCGTTCAAGTTGCGGTTCTTGGCATAAAGATAGAGTAGGGCAAACATTGCTTGACCTACTGTCTGAAAAGAGCAAACAATTTGAGACTTTAGCTCTGGCGCTCGAAATAGATGCAAAGCATCAAACTCCAGAAGAATATTTTGAATTTGTATACAAACTCCAAAAACATAATCCCAAAATCCCTATATATTTTGACCTAGATGTAGGGCATATCGCAGAGGCACGCAAAAGACATAGACACAAATCTATTGAAAAATCGGAAATTATTGTAGAGAAGCTCCTTTCAAATAAAAAATACAGTCACCTTATCGGGATGCTCTCCCTCAATCAATATGATCACACACAAGATGAAACACATATTTCACTACTTAAAGGATCAATTGATTATCTACAAATAATAAGAATGCTTGGTCAAGCTGTACGAGGAGGGCAATTACATTTTGATCCTGCCATTATGGCTGAATTTAGCCCTTTTGCTTACCAAGAGATGATGTCTCTGGATGGCATCAAGTATTTCCACCAACTGAAAAAAGCTTACTTTGCAAGCAATTCTTCAATTTTAGATGTATTAAAGCCAACCACTACTTCATCATCAATCCAAAGTTGAGGCACACCCATCTGTCCCGATCGTTCTACCATTGCCATAGCCTGATTTC
>CAZPYR010000020.1:7882-12045 GCA_964590815.1 uncultured Gammaproteobacteria bacterium
TCAGGCCTTACAACAACCATATTACATGCTCTTAGTTTCTGTAAATGCTGTGATACGGCAGATTGAGCAAGTCCACAATTTAATACCAGTTCCGACACGGTTTTTTCTCCTTGCGACAGGCACAAGAGCAATTTTACTCGCACCTCATTACCTAATACACAATAGATATCTTCTTGCATATTTCTATATATTAGCATTTGCTAATATATTTGTCAATATATAAATTACCACATTTGATACAATTACCGATATGACTGTGCCCCTTGATTTACCCATTCTCTCTTTTGATAATCAAATACAATGGGAAAAATGGCTTGCACAACACTACTACTCTACCGGTATTTGGTTACGTTTTTACAAAAAAGCATCCAAAATAGCCACCATCACCTATGCTGAAGCGTTAGAAGTAGCTCTTTGCTATGGATGGATTGATGGGCAAGCTAACAAATTCGATGAAGTGTCCTATCTTCAACGATTTACACCAAGAAGAAAAAAAAGTATATGGTCTAAAATCAATACTCAACATGTTGAACGCCTGATAAACGAAGGTCGCATGAAAGAACCGGGCCTAAAAGCGATCGAAGAAGCCAAAGCTGATGGCAGATGGGAAAAAGCGTATGATTCTCCATCAACAATGACTATCCCTGAGGACTTTTTGAAGGAGCTTATCAAAAATAAAAAGGCTTACGAATTTTATCAGACACTCAATAAGACCAATATTTTTGCCATTGCATTCCGTCTTCAGACAGCAAAAAAACCCGAAACTACTGAAAAACGAAAAAAACAGATATTAGAAATGTTAATAAAAGGTGAAAAATTTCATTAGGCATCAGTTCTATTTTTCCGTAATGGTGAGTACTATTTTATTCACCAGATTTTTTTTATTTATCACCTGGGATACCCCAATGATGCAACCTCAAATCGAAGACAGATGGCATCATATGTACACAGGGCTTATACTTGTTTGCGCCTCGCTCCCCTTCTCCACCCATCATATGAAAATTGTCAGAGCTATTGGACTCGGATTATTTGTTGACGAATGGATCCATATATTTCATATAATTTTTAATATAAAACATATGGATTATTGGTCCTGGGACTTTATAGTCGTTGCCCTGTTTGGCGTATTACTTCTGGGAAAATACTATTACAAAATTACCTTCAAAAAATCATGAGACTTCTTCTCACTTCAGCTGGTATTACGAATAAATCAATTAAGAATGCCCTTTTGAAACTCAATGGTAAGCCATTTGAAAAAAGCTCAATGGCATTTATTCCGACCGCTGCAAATATAGAACCGGGTGATAAAGACTGGTTGATTAACGATTTTTCACGCTGCAAAGATACAGGAATAGATTCTATAGATATAGTAGATATTTCTGCGATACCTCAGGATATATGGGAACCAAGGCTACTTGCTGCAGACATTCTAGTCGTGGGTGGCGGTAACACGTATCATCTTATGTACTGGATGAATAAATCAGGACTTTCTCAAATAATGCCTGGCCTTCTGAAAACGAAAGTGTATATGGGAATAAGTGCCGGCAGTATGGTCCAGACAATTAATCTGGCACTTAGTCAATCTGCCAAAATGTATACCGAGTATATAGGTAATGAAAATATCGAGAGAGGTTTAAGCAATGTCCCATTTCATATTCGTCCCCATCTAAATTCACCATGGTTTCCAAATATTAGAAAAGATTTTATAGAAGAAAAATCCAAAGAATTAAAAGAGCCGGTATATGCCATAGATGATCAAACTGCAATACAAGTTCTCGATGATACCGTGACTATTGTATCTGAAGGTTCGTGGCTGACTTTTAATACGTAACAAGAGGCTACAGTCGAATAACTTCCTCGGGTAGGCGAGTCAAACCTTTTATTTCTTCCTCTGTCGTAGTTGCTATGGTTTGATACTCACCAATCATTTTCATGACTAGTTCCCTATTATGGCTATCTAATTCTGAAAAAATATCATCTAACAACAATAATGGTTTCCTATTAGATGCTCGCTCAAATAGTTGTAATTCTTGTAACTTTAGCCAGAAGATAGCCATTCGTTGCTCACTTCTTGAGCCAAAAAGACTCACATTTTTTTTTGTAGGATGATGCAAGTACAACACAAAGTCATCTTTTTGAGGCCCTATAACAGTCCGTCTCATACGAAGCTCCTGAGGTAAAACCTGACCTAATCGCTCGTTTGTAAATTCATTTTTAATATACTGTATAGAAAACTCTTTTCCTTTTAACTTGTTATTATTGTTCAAATATTGTGCATATTCTGTCCGCTTCGTGGTAAGATAGGTTGCTTGATCGACAAGATAGTCATTCCAGAATGTTATTTCCTGTTGCAGCTGCTGCATATTCACAAACTGCTCCAGTATCTTATTTCTCTTACGTAAAGCATTCTCGTAATTGCGAAGTTTCTTTCTGTATTCAAAATCAAATGCGGATAGAACACCATCTACATAGACACGTCTGCGTGAAGGTGAGCCGGTAATTACTTCAATATGCTGTGGTGCAAATAACACCGCTTGTGTCTGAAGTTTATGGTATTGAAAAAAAGTTTTTAAAGTTTTACTTACATAAAATGTCTTTTTAACCCGTTCTTCCGCTTCTTTACGGAGTTGTATTTGAAATAAGGTATCACTCCCCGACTCCAAAAATACCGATTCAACAAGTCCTTGATCTTGTTCCCATTGTATAAGCTCCGATTCTCGTGATTCGCGAAAACCAGTGCCATATACACTCGTAAATACTGCCTCCAAAAGAGATGTTTTACCACGGGCATTTTCTCCGACGATCAGAGTCATAACAGGGCTAAAATTAAAAGTAGCTTTTTCAAAATTTCTAAAATGGGTAAGATGAACGGATTGTATTACCATGAGACCTATACTATACAATATTTTAAAATGAGAAGTAAGGCACTAGCGTAGAACCTTAATCATACATTTACTTTTTCTTTAGTAGAAAAATAGATTCCATAAATGCAGGTAAGCGAAAGATAGAATTGCGTTGTAAAGCTGCATCAGGATTATCTAAAAAGATTTTTTGCCAGAATTTTTTCGTAAATACTGAAATATGTGAAAAATCCTTGCTGTGAAACCATCGTATCCAGGTATTCTCACGAGTATATACTTTATGCAAAATATATTTTTTTGAAACACGAATTGTTTCACTAATAACTGTCTTTATTTTTGACCTTTCCGAATGTTCTAGTACATCAAACGAAATAACAAGATCAAACTGATTATCTTCATAGGGCAAACTAGACATATCCCCTTTTTTCAAAAAAGGCCGCACTGATTTATCCGCGAGCTCTAAAGCATGATCTGAGATTTCCACGCCATATGCGTCTACGCCAAGTCTACGCAATGCTTTTACTAAATCACCTGTACCACAACCAACATCTAGACAATTTTTAGGATTTAAATTGACACGAATAATAAAAGCTCGATAATAATTTGCAAGTGCACTAATAAAACGAGCAACTCCTGATTGCATATGAGCAAAGCGATATCCTGCTTTATTACCCATATAATATTCACGATCATAAAAACTTGCATCTATGCGATATGGCATAATCACCGTACCTTTAAAACTATCCCCTTCAATCAAATTTTCTAGATTTTGTATATCTTGACCGTGGGTCACAATGACAGTCAAATCAAGTTTTTTCGCAAGTTGAGCAGCTATTGGATCAAACGGAGCATTTATACCAGGAGACCATTCTGTCCCGACAAGTTGCTCCATCTCTTCCCAAGTTAATTTTTTGATAGCTTTGGCATCTGGGTACTTGTTTGGATCTTTGTCATATACATAGTAAATATTGGAGAGGTTTATGATAAGATTTGCACCATAATCACGGGCTAAAATCACCGCATCATAGTCTGTAGACCATCCAGGTTTCCATCCCGCTCCAATAACAATTGGCTCTTCCCAATCCCTAAGCTTTTTTTCATAATTTTCTATAATACGAGGATGTGCAATATCTTCAAAAATAGTACGCAGAAGATGTGCATTTAAACGAGTAGCATGGATCCCAAGCCAATCTAAATCTTGATCCGTCATATCGCCAATCACTGTTTTCCCCGCGTCACGATAGTGTCGAGCTGCCAAGCCACCGCCTGCCACAAGAAAAAACCGTCTTCCTTGTTTTACAT
>CAZPYR010000020.1:12055-18112 GCA_964590815.1 uncultured Gammaproteobacteria bacterium
CGAATAAATGTATTAAGATTCTTAAGGAATTCGGTGTCAATGCCGCCTTTAGTGACTATTAGTGAGCCGCCTATAGATAGTACAATTGGTGGTTCTTTATGATCAAACATAGGATAAATCGCTAAAAAAAAACCGCTTATAAGCGGTATCTATTTAATGCATAGTCAGGTGACAATAAGGGAACGTTGTTTGGTGATATGCATAGGATATGTAATTATATATTGTATTATAGATTCTACTTTGACAAAAAGCAATATCTCCTCTAAAATGGAACACTATGAGGAGATCTCGCATCACAATAACACTAGACGCACAAATTCTAAAAAAAATCGATCGTTTGATCGATAAAAAGAGAATTAGGAATCGCTCACACTCTATTGAGTATATTCTTAATCAGTATACAATGTCAAAGGTAAATAAAGCAGTGATTTTGGCCGGAGGTCGCGGAACTCAGCTCCGACCATATACGTATGAGATTCCAAAGCCTCTTCTTCCTGTAAAAGGCACGCCTATTCTAGAGCATCTTATATTACAACTCAAAAAAAATGGGATTACCGAAATTATTATTGCCATTTCATATTTAGGAGAAAAAATAAAAGATTATTTTGGAGATGGAAGTAAATGGGGGGTTTCTATTGAATATTCTGAAGAAACGGACAATTTACAAACAGGAGGCGCAGTCAAAAAAATTAAGGATAAACTAAACGAGGAAAGTTTCCTAGTTATTCATGGGGATATTCTTACTGATATATCTTTCGCAGATCTGATCCAGTATCACAAAGATCAGTCATCAGTAGCAACTGTTGCGCTCACGACTACCGGGACTCCTAAAGAATTCGGACAGATTAAAATGCAAGGCACAAAACTCGTAGATTTTTATCCAACAAGCGATAATCCAGACTTAAAAAGTCACTTAATTCACACTGGAATATATACATTTGAAACAGAGATATTCAACTATTTCCCCAAAAATGCTAAAGAATTTTCTTTAGAAGATGTCATTCGTGAACTTATTAAGGAAAGAAAAGTAAATGGATTTGTTTTTGAAGGGAAATGGTACGACGTTGGCAATCCTGAGAATTACGAATTAGCTATTAAAGAGTATAAACAATAAGTGTCTCTTATAAGGCACCTTCTCCTACTCCAAAAATAAAGCCTAGTAACTTCGCAATAAAATAGGAAGCAGTTAATAAAACAAATCCAATAATACCTGCTGTAATTTTTTGTTGACCTTTTTGTACTTTATCTGCATTCCCGCTTGACATGAGAATGTCGTAACCTCCCCATAAGATAACCACAAATAAAATAACACCCGCAAGTGGCACAAGAAAAGAGAGCGCCAAGTTAACAATGTCCCCTAGACTGTTTATACCTTTCAGTGGTCCTTCAAGCTTTACGCTTGTTGCAGAAGTTGAACCAGGAGTTTTAATTTCAAGTGTTTGAGCCAGTAATTTATTCATAATCGTTAGTAAATGTGTAATAAGCGCCTAATACTGTGACATACCATAAGTATTAGTATATGTATCCCCATCGAAATACATGTATATATAGTTACAGCATACATAAAATTACGTATTGCTTCAAGCAAAGATCGATTTTCAAATATAAAAAAAATATTAAGATTAAAAAAATAGACCAAACTACCAATTATTATAAAGAAAGGGATTACATACCAAATATCTATCAAATCTTGTTTTGAAGAAAACATCGTTGAGCTTAAAACAAACATAATATATGCTTTTAATATGTGGATTGTAAGTTTGGTGAATTCAAAAAAATGTATGGTGTACAACCACCATAACAGCAAAATGCCAGTCACAATAGGTGCTATTCCGACTAGTATTCCTCTTATCACATCTTTTTTCTCATACAGTACATAACCCAGCCTCAGAGTTTTTCCCTCACGACTTGGTATGAGGCTTATGTTATGCACTGGTTGCAGGAGCATCACTGCCGCTACAAAATGACTTAACTCATGAATTACTGTGCCAGGGTAAAAAATAATGGCTATAATCCCAGCCGCAACCGACTCGTTTGTAATACTTGCAAGAACCAGAAATAGTGATTGTATTGTACGGCGTGAAACAAAATAAAGGAGAGTTAACACTACAAAGAAAATAAAAAAAAGGATTGCAACAGGCAGGTCAAAGTACATGATATTTCTCTACGAGAGTATAAAAAAGAAGTGCAAATATCCCAATAGTAAACATACTCACGGCAGACAGCACTATTTTACTGTGAAAATTATGTGCAGCTTTACGATATATATGATCTATATCAATAGGTGTAAAGTGACTGTGCATAATAGCATTATACTGTATTCATCTGTAACGGCTGTGCGGGTTGCGCTGGAGGCTTGGGTGGCGGTGGGGATTGCTGCAAAGCCTCATTGTTGAATTTTTGTACTCCTGGTACCATATTCTCCATTTTATTTTTTTCTACTGGCGCTGCAGGTGGGGGTACCTTGGGCATTTCTGCTGCATCCTGCAATGGCTGATCAGTTTTGGGAGAGTCTGGTGGTATAGGTTTATCTGGATTTTTCTTTTCCTCCTCCGATACCGCCTGTACCTGTGATGAGGCACATTTTGTACAAATTGTGGTTGCCGTAAGTATTACATCGGTGACAAATGTATTGGCGCATTTTTCGCAGAAGAATTTTTGCGCCTTTTTAGCCTCAAGTTTCGCATTTTGCGCACCTCTTATTTTTTCAATTTTTTCAAGATTAAATATAAATTCTTCACCATCATAATCTACTATGATCATATCTCCAAGCTTCACTTTTTTAGCTATGATTAGTTCGGAAATTGGATTTTCCACAAGCTTTTGAATAGCACGTCGCAATGGTCTTGCACCAAAAATTGGATCAAACCCTTCTCGGACTATTTGTTTTGTTGCGGTATCTGTCACTGAGAATCCAATTTCTTGTTCTTCAAGTAGCTTGCTCAAACTCTTGAGCTGCAGCTTCACGATAGAAATCATGTGTATAAATTTGAGAGGTTCAAAAACGATTACCTCATCAAATCGGTTGACCAACTCAGGTCTAAAGAATTTCAGTAATTCATTCATTACCTTCTCCTTAATAATGTCATATTTCTTTTTATCCGTTTCCTGTTCGACCTTATTTTTTTCTTCTATTTCTTTTTCTAATGGAAAATCTTTACCAAAGTAATCAGATAATAGTTGTTTCTTCCACTGCAATGCCTCTGATTCCCGATACCAAATATCATTCCCTACAATGATGATTTCTCGGCCAGCAGGGGAAAAAGTATGTATATCCCAGTGAGTTACAGGTAGCTGTCCTTCACCTTCAAGAGATTGTCCAAAGAAATAATCTTTTAGAAGACCTGTTTCCCAATCTGAAGCATTCTGTTTTTTTCTCCAAAATCTATCTTTATAAGAGACGATTTCCTTCTCATCAGGACTAAATGCGTGTGTTTTAAGACGAATTGTAGGAAGTTGTTCATCGGGAGCGTCGGGCAAAGCATTTATCACAATCTGATCCTTAAAATATTCGATCAAATTTGTCACATTCCATATCTTCGCTGTAGTAGCACTTCGAGTATATACCGTATTACCTCGAGTAACAATTTCTAGTCCTTGAGTGGATATAGCATGAGTGTCGTATCCAAAAGCTGGGAAACCTGTTGGAGTGGTCGTGTAATCATCTTCTTTTTTTTCTTCGGTTTTCTTTTCAGTTGTTTCTGTACCTTCTTCTGGTTTTTCTTTTTCTAATCCTAAATCTTCAGGGGTGGGCTCTTCTTTCTTTGGTGGCGCACCATCAAGTTTTTGACCAGCAAAATATTCTGGCAACATATGTTCATTCCAGCTGGACTGAGTTTTTTCTGTTTTATCTTTGTTTGTCGTTTCTTCTTTAGTTGCATTTTCAACATTTTCTTTTTGGGCATTGATATCACCTACAGGTTTTGCTTCCTTATCCTCTGTCTTTACGGCTTCTTCGTTATTTGTATTTTGTTGCAAAGGGATGCTGCTAGCTGTTACCCCATCTCTCTCAAAATATTTATTGGCAATTGTTAGTATTTCACGACCTCGAGGTGTAAACACATAGGTAGAGACTGCACGAGGTTCATTTACTTCTGTTTTGCCGCTTTTTAAGAGTTCTTCCTGTATCAAGCGAGTACCGATGTTTGAAGTACAGATAATAACAGCATTTTTAAATGAGATTGTTCTCCCTTTGTTATCAGTGAGGCGAGCATCATCGAGTATTTGTAGCAAAATATTAAAAATATCAGGATGAGCTTTTTCTATTTCGTCAAAAAGAACAAGGGCATACGGACGCCTACGTACCGCTTCTGTGAGCTTTCCTCCATCTTCAAACCCGACATAACCTGGAGGAGGCCCGAGCAGCTTTGCAACTTCATGGCGCTCCATATACTCTGTCATATCAAAACGGAGCACGGCATCTTCTTCATCAAACAATACTTCAGAGATTGTTTTAGCAAGCTCTGTCTTACCCACACCCGAAGGTCCAAGGAAAACAAAACTTCCAATTGGTCTATTACTCGCTTTTAGTCCCGCGCGACCTCGCCTTATTGCTTGGGCTACCGACTTTACTGCTCGTTCTTGATCTATCATGCGATTATGGATGATATCTTCAAGATTTACTAATTTATCCCCTTCTGTAGAGGATATTTTACTGATCGGTATACCAGTACGACGGGATATAATATCCTTGACTATATCTTCTGTCACTTCTGTCGTTGTCTGAGCTTTCTTCATATTGTACTCATCTTTTTTCCCATTGAGTTGAGCTTGTACTTCATCAATTTTTGAACGAGTTATACGAGCTCGTACTTTTTGACCTGTTTTTTCATAATCTACAAGCTCTGCTTTCATTTTGCTGATTTGGTCTTCAATAGATTTTATTTCCTCTGGGAGTGAAATCATAGGAAGTCGTACTGCAGCCGCCGCTTCATCCATCAAATCAAAACCTTTATCGGGCAAAAAACGATCGCCGATATATCTTTTGGATAGTTTTACAGCAAGCTCAATCACACTGTCGGTAATTTTGACTTTATGAAATGATTCATATTTATCACTGGCGGCCTTTAACATTTTGACAGCCTGCTCCACATTGGGTTCTGGTACAACCACCGTTTGGAATCGTCGCTCCAGTGCTGCATCTTTTTCAATATATTTTCGATACTCCATGATTGTTGTAGCGCCGATAAGCTGTACTTCTCCTCGGGCCAAGGCTGGCTTTATAAAATTGGATGCATCAAGTGCACCATCTCCACTTCCAGCACCCATCATAGTATGCATTTCATCAATAAACATTATGACTTGACCTTTAGCGCCTTTTAATTCGTCTACTAAATTCTTCATGCGTTCTTCAAATTCGCCTCTATGTGAAGCTCCCGCAACCACACTCATTAGATCGAGTACAAGTATCTTTTTGCCAAGTAGACTTTCAGGTACTTGCTTACTCACAATCCTTTGTGCAAGTCCTTCAACGATAGCCGTCTTTCCAACGCCTGGTTCACCAATCAATGCAGGATTGTTTTTGATACGGCGTGACAATACATGTACAACTCGTTCTATCACATCTGAACGCTCTACTACAGGATCAAGTTCTCCATTTGCAGCTTTTTCTGTAAGATCTACTGTGTATTGTTGCAGAGCCGTACGTTGTTGTTTCATTGCTCGATCTTTTGCGCTTGAAGAGGTGTTCCAATCTAGGCTTTCCGACTTCCCCGTTATTTTCTTAAATAGATCGGCTTTTTTTAATCCAAGTTTTGTAAGTGTACGCGCTCCCATTCCCTCACTTTCATCTATGAGAGACAATAAGATATGTTCAGGCGAAATAAACTCGTATCCCAAATTTCGAGCAATAATTAAGGAATTATTGGTAATCTGCTTGACACGTGGGGAGATTTGAGGTGGTGCCGGACTATTTTCTTTTTTATATATTTTATTAAGTTCTTCTTCTACCAACTGCGGTTGAATTTTCAAATCCACGAGGATTTTATAAATTTCGCCATCAGTCATCAGACCGTGTAGCAAATGCTCACTATCTACATATATATTTTTAAGTGCTTT
>CAZPYR010000021.1:0-17258 GCA_964590815.1 uncultured Gammaproteobacteria bacterium
GAATTTTTAGTTGCGGTATGGGTGGGTAATAACGATAATCGTCCTATGAATCCGTATCTCACCTCAGGTATTACGGGAGCCGCCCCCATATGGAATAGAATGATGACCTACCTGCTAGAAAATAAGTCTACAGGCAAGCAGTTTAGGCAACCTACAGGTGTGGTTTCGCGTCCATGCTATGGGGGAGGCAGAGTAGAGTATTTTCTACGTGGCACCGAAGCGCCCGGCAACTGTATAGATAGTATTTTTGCTCCACGCCAAATGCATGGTGCAACTCGGCGAAATACCAATTGATCACGGGTGCTCGCTTTGAGGAGATCTTTTTGGGTATAATAGCATATGCAAAATTCTTCATTTACTTTTGATTCATTTGATATAGATCTTGCTGGGAAAAATGTGGTATTCAATTATGTAATACATAAAAATGGGGAGGTTATAAACCTTACGGAAAAGCTTATACTTCCACAAGAAGTTAAGAGAGAAGTATCTACGCAACTGCTTCGTACAATCGTATCTCAACTGCATCTCATACTGGGGATAAGTTATTGGAAACTATTTTGTAGTGAAAAAATCATTTTAAAATCCACGTCTCTTGATGAACAGCAGGCGCAATTTTGGAACAGTATTTATACAAAAGGACTGGGTGAGTTTTATTATCGTAATTCTATTGACTATAGAAATCTTGTGTCTTTCCCTTCGACACATAGCAATGTACTGCCCGTCAGTGTACACAACGTAAACCGTAGCCTGGTGGGTATTGGTGGCGGAAAAGATTCTATAGTAACTGTGGAATTACTAAAAAAAGCCAATAAACAATTTACCGGGTATAGCATACTTAAACAAGATTCTTCTATTATTCACGACACTGTCCGTATCGGTGAAATTGAGAGCCTGGTTGTAGAGCGTATTTTGGACCCGCAGCTTGCCAATCTCAATGCAAGAAAAGATACCTACAACGGACATGTACCAGTATCTGCGATATATGCATTTGTCGGGGTCTTGCTTGCTGCCCTATATGATTTTTCCAATATCATTGCCAGCAATGAACATAGCGCCAATTATGGAAATACTGATTATTTGGGTATGGTTGTAAATCATCAGTGGAGTAAATCTCAAGAATTTGAGAAACTTTTTGCATCGTATATCCATGATTTTGTAACGCCGGATATCAATTATTTTTCTCTCCTAAGACCGCTGAATGAAATTGAGATTGCTCATATATTTTCACAGTATCCGCAGTACTTTCCTTATTTTTCCAGCTGTAATCGGAATTTCTCAAGCACGAAGATGATTGCAGAAGGGAGTACTAAATGGTGTGGAGAATGCCCAAAATGTGCTTTTGTATTTGCATTACTGGCAGCCTTTATAGATAAGTCGCAGTTGCAAGAACTATTTGGGTCAAATCTGTTTGATAAGGCTAGCCTGCTCCCACTGTATAAAGAGCTTCTCGGCAAAGAGGGCTTTAAACCATTTGAATGTGTCGGGACTCCCGAAGAAACACAGGTCGCTTTCTATATGGCAGGGCAGAAAGGTGTCTACGATAATGATATAGCTATGCAGATGTTTAAAACCGAAGTGCTACCGTCACTTACAGGTATTGATCAACTCAAAGATAAAGTGTTCGTGCACGGCGATTCTTCATGTATTCCAGAACAATATAAAAGTGTTTTGAAGATATAAACCACTATATGAAACTTGAACAACTCAAAAAATATCGTAAGATTCTGATACTTGGCTATGGTAAAGAAGGTAAAGCTACTGAAGCGTACCTAAATAAGTATGTTCCAGACAGTGAAGTGATCATTGCCGATAAAAGAGATGGCAATGATTATTTAGACAAACAATACGAATGCGATCTTGTAATAAAAACACCGGGGATCCCAAAACATTTGCTAAAGGTCAGCTATACAACTGCAACCAATATTTTTTTTGCAAATAAAGGCACATGCCAGGTTGTTGGTATAACAGGAAGCAAGGGCAAAAGCACTACTTCCTCGCTAATCTATCATATATTACAAACAGCGGGTAAAAATGTGAAACTTATCGGAAACATAGGCAATCCGGCTTTGACTGAGTTGCTCGATAAACCCGAGGATGACACGATATTTATATATGAACTTTCAAGTTATCAGTTGGATGATATTGAATATTCCCCTCATATTTGTGTCGTGGTCAGTCTTTTTCCAGAGCATATGAATTATCATGGCACAGAAGAATCTTATTATGAAGCAAAAAAGAGGATAGTACACAAAGCAACAGCTCAAGATTATTATGTATACAACCCGGATTACCCTGTTCTTTGTGAGTGGGTGGAGCAAACGAAAGCCATATCGATCCCTTTTGAAACAGATTATGTACCAACAGATACGCGTTTGCTGGGAGCACACAATCTATCCAATATACGCGGAGCTATCAGTGTCGCGCGACTAATGGGAGTTGCCGATACTATTTCGGCTCAAGCTGTACGTACGTTTCAACCTCTTCCTCATAGACTTGAGTATGTCGGCAAGCATAAGAATATTCTTTTTTACGATGATGCTATCTCGACCACTCCCGAATCTACGATCGCAGCCCTCGAGGCTCTACCTTTTGTATCAACTATTTTACTCGGAGGTGAGGATCGAGGGTATACATATGATCAGTTGGTAGAAGTGCTCAGTCGGAAAAATGTAGGTAATATTGTTCTTTTTCCAGAGAGTGGAGCCAAGATACTAGCTTCTATTAATAAAGTATTTCAAAAACGCCCCAACATCCTTGAAACCCATACTATGGAAGAGGCTGTCCGATTTGCCTATAAATATACGAAAAAAGATACAATTTGCCTTTTATCGACTGCATCTCCAAGTTATACCTTATGGAAAAATTTTGAAGAAAAAGGGGCCCAGTTTCAGTTATATGTTTCTCAGTTAGAGAATGAATAAAAGAGCGCCACGCATTATACAAAAAAGGTCTTTTTTCCCTACTGCTGTTTTTTTGGCACTTTTTGTGACAGCGCTCACGATTGTAGGGCTCATATTTGTGTTTGAAGCATCTTCTATCCGGGCGCTCAACGAGACAGGTGATAGTTTTTATTATCTAAAAAAACAGATTCAGTGGCTAGCGCTGGGTATAGTTGCAATGGTAGTTTTAGCATTTATTCCATATAAATACTATTATTACCTGTCTTTTCCTTTCATGGGCACAGTCATTTTATTACTTATTATAGTCCTTATACCTGGTATCGGGCATACTGTAAATGGCGCCAGACGGTGGATCGATTTGGGTTTTTTTTCATTGCAGCCAACAGAATTCGCAAAGCTCGCTACAATTTTGTATCTATCTTCCTGGTTTTCCGGAAAGGAAAAAAAACGATTTTTACCCTTCCTTACACTGATGGGAATTATGATGTTTTTGATTCTGATGCAGCCTGATATGGGGACATCAATCATCATTTTTTCGTTGGGCGTAACTTTATACTATCTGGCAGGTAAAGATCTTCATTATTTGTATGCGCTGGTGCCTGTCTCTATTGCAGCTGCAGTGGGTCTTATATTTATAGCTCCTTATAGACTTGCGAGACTTACCGCATTTTTACATCCTGAAAAGGATCCTATGGGAGTGGGTTACCACATCAATCAGATACTTATTTCACTTGCAGAAGGAGGGATATTTGGAAGAGGTTTTGGAGCTTCCAGGCAAAAGTATTTATTCTTGCCCGAAGCGCACACAGATTCTATTTTTGCTATCATCGGCGAGGAGTTGGGTTTTATAGGAGCTATAATACTCATTGGTGTGTACATATTCTTTTTATATAAGTTGTACAACATCTATTTGCAAACGTCAGATAAATTTGCAGCGCTACTGGTGGGGGGGATATTTGCTTTTTTTGGCTTTCAAGTAATTGCAAATCTGTGCGGTATGACAGGTCTTATGCCGCTTACTGGTGTGCCATTACCCTTCATTTCTTATGGAGGCTCTCACATACTCACATCTTTTATGCTTATGGGAATTGTGATAAATATTGCACGAACTTCCAAGCTCTAATGTTACAATGTAGGCATGAAGGAAAGAAAAAAAATTCTTATTACTGGCGGACATGTAACACCTGCTTTAGCTATAGTTGATGAGCTCAAAGAAAGAAACATCGCCTGCGAAATCGTTTTTGTAGGACGCAAATACGTAAACAAACGTGAAACAGCCTACAGCTTTGAATACAGCGAGGTAACAAAAAGAAACATACATTTTATACATTTAGATGCTGGAAGAATTACCCGTGTAGCTCAAATACGTTCTTTTTTACAATTCTTAAAAATACCTACAGGCATTATGAGCGCGTATAAAATAGTCGCGCAGCAAAAACCTGATCTGGTGCTTACATTTGGAGGATATTTAGGGTTACCTATTGCAATTTCAGCCTGGCTTCAGGGAATCCCTATATATTCTCATGAGCAGACAATTCATCCAGGCATTGCCAATAAGTGTATTGCCTATCTTGCCAAACATGTTTTTGTATCTTTCCCAGAATCGGCTAAGTACTTTAACAAAAAACGAGTTACTGTATCGGGAAATCCGATTCGTGCATCGGTGTTTAAAAAGGGTAAAGCAAGCTTTAGCCTGCCTTCGTTACCGTGTCTGTATGTCACAGGAGGATCGCTGGGCGCACATTCTGTAAATACACATATTGAGAGGATACTTCCTGATTTGCTGCGGACTTTTGTAGTAATTCATCAGACGGGCAACATCAAGGAATTTCGAGATTATGAGCGCATGATTGAGCTAAAAGCTACCCTCACTCCCGAGTTAGCCGCGAGATATTTTCCGCAGGAGCATTTTCTTGATGATCAGATAGGGTGGGTATACTCTGTGGCAGATATTATTGTCGGCAGATCGGGGGCAAATACCTTTTTTGAACTTATGGCGCTTAAAAAACCTGCTGTGTTCATACCACTGCCGTGGTCGGCAAATGATGAACAACGTAAGCAAGCCTATATATTTAAAGAAAATGGCTTAGGAGAGGTCTTTGAACAAAATCGATCTAGTATAGAACTTTTTGAGATGATCCAGACCGTCAAACTGCAGCTTACACATTATAAAAACAATTTTGAAACAATTTCAGATCAATATCAGACTCATGCCGCAGATACCATCATTCATACCATTTTTAAAACGTAGCGCGATGCCTATAGTTAGTATTAGTGTCTTTTTTATCGTAATAGGCATACTCTATTTTGTAGATACTACGTTTCGCATACAGCACGTGACGCTAGAGGCTAATCCGGGGAAACTGCCAGTTGCGGGTATACCAGAAATCAAAGGAAAATACATATTTCTTACATCTGAAAAAACGATAGCTGATATCATTACCCGTACAAACCCCTCCATAAAGTCGGTGATAGTAGCCCATCAGTATCCTGACACCGTACAACTATCCATTACTCGATACGAACCAGTTGTATATCTTAAATCACAAGATGGCTATTTCCTGCTGGCAGAGGAGGCTATAATACTCGGTAAATCAAGCGAAATAGAAAAAAAACAATTGCCTGTGATGAACTATTATCAATCTGTGCCTTTTGCAGAGTATCAGGCGGGCCAGCAATTGCCAACCCAAGATATTCGTGACAGTATCTTTTTTTTAAAAAAGATGGGAGACATGGGAATACGTATAAATAGTATTGATATTGCCGGATTTCATATGCTAGGATTATATACAGAAGATAAGAAGTACTATTTCTCATCAGAGAAAGAGCGAAATGTCCAGGTATATCATCTGGAACAGGCTATGAAGAGATTTAGAAATGAAGAAACCGAGTACAAAAGTATAGATGTGCGTTTTGAGAAACCAGTTATTACATTCTAGAGTTAATAGATATAAGTTAATAGAGAAGAGACACTATTATACTTTTCTCTTTTAATTTTTAACTCTTAACTTAATTGAAAATATGTCTGAATCCTTAATCTGTGGTATTGATATAGGAAGCACAAAGATTGCGACTATAGTTGGCCTCAAATCACCCGATACAAATGAAATTCGTATTATTGGCTTTAATACGACTCCTTCACGTGGTGTAAAAAAAGGACTTATTGTGGATATTGATCAGGTAACTGGAGCCTTAGAGGATAGTGTCGAAAAAGCGGAAAGAATGGCGGGGCATCATATAAAAGAAGCCTATGTTTCAGTGGGAGGGCCTCATATCGCTTCTCAAAATTCCCATGGTATTGTGGCAGTAGCCAATCCACAATTTGAAGTAGTCGATGAAGATGTCACGCGTGTTATCGAAGCAGCGCGCGCTATCTCACTTTCAAATACACGGCAGATAATTGAGGTATCACCGCGTGAATATAGTGTAGACGGGCAGAGCGGCATAAATAACCCTATAGGCATGAGTGGCGTGAGACTTGAGGTAGACACTCATATCATTACCGCTTCAACAACAAATCTTAAAAATGTTGATAAAGTTCTTGGTGATCTGGGTATACAAAATGTGGGCTATATATTTGCTGGTTTATCCTCAGCTGACAGTGTCCTCAGTGAAACAGAAAAAGATTTAGGTATAGCAGTTGCAGATATAGGAGGCGGAAAGATAGATCTATGTATCTTTGTAGAAGGGTCATTGTCTTATTCGGCTTCTATCCCAATTGGTGCTCGACATATCAGTAATGATATTGCGGTTGGATTACGAGTATCTCTAGATTCGGCTGAAAAAATAAAATTATACTTGAGTAATAACGCGCAACAGGTACAAGAGTCCCTGAAGAAAAAAGACTACTCGATTTTTACTGCCGCAAAGGTTGGTATACCCGAGATATTGCCGGATGTGAATCCTAAAGAAGTAATAGATGGTATCATCGGGCCCAGACTTGAAGAAATATATAGCTATATACGTGAAGAAATAGTCAAAAGTGGCTATGAAAAAAATATCCCGGCCGGTTTGGTAATCACCGGAGGTGGTGCGCTCACTATCGGCATGATAGATATGGGTCGCCGCATAATCCGTCTGCCAATACGCGTAGGTGTACCCGAACGTGCTACCGGACTCGTAGATGAGGTCATGAACCCCATGTATGCCGCGACTCTGGGTCTTATTTATTATGGGAGTAAAAGTGCCATAGAAGGCGGAGATTCCTTTAAGGATTTCAATTCTGTTCTGAAAAATTTTTCAATGGGTGATATAATGTCACGTGTCCAGAAGATGTTAAAACAGTTCTTGCCATAACGCTTGTAGTAAGTAGCAGGTAGGAAATAGAGTGAATAGTTAAAAGATAACAGTGAAAAGAGAACAGTTACAAAAACTCTTCTCAAATATCTCTTAACTTTTATCTCCGATTGTAATTACCTACAAGCTACGAACTACCAGCTACAAGCTAACACATATGTTAATCAAACCAAAAGCAGGACAAGCAGCAAAAATAAAAGTCGTCGGAGTGGGCGGTGGAGGCGGCAACGCTATAAACTCCATGATTAAAGAGGGCGGCATAGAAGGTGTCGAATTTGTGGCCGTAAATACCGATGCACAAGCATTACTTCATAATAAAGCAGAAATAAAAATCCAGATTGGGGATCAACTTACCAAAGGACTTGGATCAGGAGGCAATCCCGACGTAGGTAGGCAAGCAGCCGAAGAATCGAAAGAAAAACTCAAAGATGAGTTGGGTAGTGCAGATATGATTTTTATCACCTGTGGAGAGGGCGGCGGTACGGGAACAGGCGCATCTCCCATTGTAGCCGAAGTAGCTAAAGAATCTGGTGCACTTACTGTAGCTGTCGTGACAAAGCCTTTTGATTTTGAAGGCTCTCCTCGTCGTTCTTCCGCAGATAATGGAATAGATTTCCTTAAAGAAAGTGTTGATACCTTGATTGTGATACCAAATCAACGAGTACTACAGGTTATCGATAAAAAAACTTCAATCATTGAGGCATTCAAACGTATAGATACTGTATTACATCAAGGTGTAAAGGGAATTGCCGAACTTATCACTCTGCCTGGCCTTATAAACGTCGATTTTGCTGACGTAAAATCGATCATGCAAAATTCTGGCAATGCAATCATGGGAATGGGAATTGGTAGTGGAGAAAAAAGAGCCATTACAGCAATCCGTCAAGCCATATCATCACCTCTGCTGGATACATCTATTGAAGGTGCAAAAGGCATACTACTAAATATAGTAGGCGGAGAAGACTTAGCAATGAGTGAGATAGATGAAGCAGCTTCGATGATTGCCAAATCTGTAGATGCCGATGCCAATATCATTTTTGGTGCTGCGATTGATGAAAAACTGGTAGATCAGATTAAAATAACCGTTATCGCGACACGTTTTGATGAAAATCGTATGAAGCTTTTTAAGTTTCAACGGCCACAAGACCAGGAGCCTCCTCCGAAAGAAACACCTGTAGAAGAAGATTTGACATTATATCCTCCAGAAGAGCGTGGTACCTCAGAACGCAAGGACAACAGACCTGAACCTAGCTCTCGTTCATCTACAGATTCGGATGAATTTGATATTCCTGCTTTTTTAAGAAAGAAATAAGCTAGGTATTTAAAACACTATAATTCTTATTGACTTTACTAGTCTATAGATATAGTATTTTATTATGCGGCTTTATAAAAAACTTCTTTTGTTCCTCGTTGGTATTGTTGTGATTTCTACGTTCGCATATATTGCCCTTACTAAAGCCACGGGTTCACGAGCTAGTGCTGCTACTGCAGGGTTTGTGCAATTTCGAGAAAAAACTACCCAGTTGAGACCCGATGGTATGATTACTATGGATATTCTGATCAATAATTCGCATGATATATACGTAGGTACAGTCACTGTAGTTTATCCGGCGGGCAAATATCAATATGTCTCACAAGATGAAACAGCACTAAGTGATGAATGTAAAAAAGATGTATCATTTCCTGCAGTAGAAAAAGTAATCAACAATCCGAATGAGGGTAAACTGACCATCTCTCGATCGGGTGGTGTAAACGGTTTAGTTAAGCCAGGTATACATTGTTTTACAACAATAGCTTTTAATAGTATAGGATCAGTCGACGCTACTGCAACCAATTCCTTTCAAATTGATATGACGCCTTCGTTTACGTTTGCATCCGATCTACAAGGAAACAAATCTAATTTATTATCTATGAGCGAAGGAGTAGAGGCCACGGTACTCGGAATTACCACACCTCCTTGTATGCCAACTATGGATGATACAAATTGCGACGGCAAAGTAGACAGCTTTGATATTAAAAGTCCTGGAGCTCTCATGCAACAGAGTGGTTTGCAGTATTGATTCTAACTATGAAAAAAACTTTTCTTAGCTTACTTATTACAATAGTCATGTTGTTTATAGTACCTACCGCGGCCGATGCATATTTTCGTTCGACACCGTTTCTTGGCATAGGTCTGGGCTGGAATATATACAATAAAGCAGATGTCTCTGAGTTAGGCCCTGCCTGGGTATACAACTGGACTCTCCCACCAGCCACAGGAAACAATCCTTATACAGATTTTGGAAGTCAATTTGTTCCGATGGTCTGGGGTTGTGGAGGCAATGTTTCTGTTCAGAACTGGATTACGACAAATAGTTATTCAGGACCTGTATTATTCCTAAACGAGCCAGACAACGGCACAGAGGGAGGCGGCTCAAATTGCTCTCCCGCCAATGCTGTCTTGCAATTGGAAAACTTTATCACGTGGAAGAAGACGTATGAGCTACAAACCAGTCGGACTATAGATATCATCTTTGGTGGTACCTATTTTGGTCCTGATATGAATTGGGCACGCAATACCAGTGGTAGAATATGGATAGAAGAATTTTATGTGCAATGGAAAGCGAGAAATGCTGTAGATCCGGAGATTGCAGGAGTACACTTGCATATGTATCCATGGTACCCCGATGTTGAAGCATCTCAACCCTTGCCTTCCTGGCTCAGTAAGGAGTCACTGCTTGCCCATATGAAGCGGAGATGGACAGGTGGACGTGATCCTTTGTATAACCAGGATTTGATAGGTTGGAAACAGTGGCTCAATGATCCAGTAAATAAGTGGGCACTTGGTACAAAAAGTGAAATATGGATAACTGAAATGGGTATACTGCACGACAGAGTGCCAAAGGCAAGTGCCGATTATGTATTGCAGCAAATTATTCCATACTTTGAATCAGAGCCAATGATGGACAGAGTAGCCTGGTTTGCGCATGCTGTAAGAACAGATTGGCCATGGTTTGATCAGACCGCACTAATGGATTTAAATAATGTAAATCGTACTTCCACGTGGACAGTATTCAAAGATTTGTGTTTGACAGCTGAATATTGTGTACCTGCCAACTTACCACCTTTTACGCCAACGCCTACATTGGATCCCAGTAGTACACCTATTCAGACACCAACGCCGATAGTTACCCTCGGACCCTCGGTGACACCTACAAAAATCCCAACAGTAACGAAGACACCTACGCCTACTAAAACTCCCACGAAAACGCCAACGCCTACAAAGACACCCAAACCAACGAAGACACCGACTCCAACAAAAACACCCACTGTGACGAAAACTCCGACTCCTTTACCCACACAGATCAACACACCAACACCTGGGCCAAGCGGTAGTGTCTTGTCTTTAAAGCCTATTGAAGATGCTTTTGTGAAAAGGACGTCAGCGAACAGTAATTATGGCTCAGTCAATGAATTGAGAGTAGATGCTACCAGTAGTGGGCCATCACTTATTTCATATATGAAATTCGATACAACAGCATTTAAGGGACGAACTGTGAATAGTGCTGTACTAAAAATGAGAGTTACCGACTCCTCAAAACATCTACAGACAATTTATTATAGTCCCAATGCTCAGTGGGCGGAGAAAACAATAACATATGCAAATTCGCAAGCCATGACCATGACGAGTGTGGCGACCATATCGAACGCCAAGTCAGGGCAAATTGTCAGTGTCAATGTCTTGAATGCTTTTCCGGAACTCTCGTCTAGTAATAGTATGACTTTTATTATCAGTACTCTTCAAACTGATAATATGGAAGTCTACTCTCGGGAGGGCAGTGTTGCACCTGTCCTTGAGATTATTTACAACTGAGCCTCGCGTATCGGTTTGCAAAGCGTAGGTTTTTTATTACAATATACCCATGGATCAAAACAAACTGATATCTTTTTTTGTCGAAATAGAGAAAAAATGGCTGGAACACTGGTATAAAAATGGTATTGTCGATAAATATCTTCATAAAAATGATGCAGCTCCCGATAGATACTCTTTTATGGATGGTCCGATAACAGCCAACAATCCTATGGGTGTACACCATGCCTGGGGTCGAACCTACAAGGATCTTTGGCAGAAATTTTTTAATCTTAAAGGTAAAAAACAGAGATTTCAAAATGGCTTTGATTGCCAGGGACTTTGGGTTGAGGTTGAAGTTGAAAAAGAGTTGGGGCTTCGATCAAAAAAAGATATTGAGAATCTCATACCTGGTAATAAAAAAGAGTCTGTTGCCAAGTTTGTGCAAATGTGCAAAGATCGAGTAATTAAATTTTCAGATATCCAGACAGATCAATCACAGCGTCTTGGCTACTTCATGGACTGGGATCATTCGTACTTTACCATGCATGAAGATAATAATTACATGATTTGGCATTTTTTAAAAACATGTTATGACAATGGTTGGATATACAAAGGTCACGAATCTGTACCCTGGTGTCCTCGCTGCGAGACTGCCATATCACAACACGAAATGTTGACTGAGGACTATAAGGAAGTAGTCCATGAATCTATTTTTTTTGCCCTACCAATACGAGAAAAATCGAAAGAATATCTACTCGTATGGACAACAACACCCTGGACACTGCCGGCCAACATTGCCGTTGCGGTAGACAATGATTTAGATTATAGCTTGGTACAAGATGGTGAAAGATTGTATTGGGTGGTAAAAGAAGCCGCATCTCGTATATTTAAAGAACCTAAAATCACCAAAACGGTAAAAGGATCGGAGCTTGTGGGTTTGCAGTATTCGGCTCCTTTTGATTCATTGGAAGCAGTAAAAATAGTTGCAAACAAAAATAGAGACACATTCCATATAGTTGTGGCGACTGACGCGCAGATTATGCCAATCTCAACCACAGAAGGTACTGGTTTAGTACATACAGCAGTAAGTGCCGGTACCGAAGATTTTAAACTTGGTAAAAAACGTGGTCTGCCTATGATTCCCGTGATTGAAGACAATGCGGACTATATGCCCGGGCTGGGTTTTCTTTCGGGAAAAAATGCCAAGAAAAATCCTCGTTTAATATTAGATTATCTTACCGAGCAATCCTCTGATGAGACTCCGTGGGTATATAAAATAGAGAAATATAAGCATCGTTATCCTGGCTGTTGGCGTTGTAAAGCAGAGCTCGTATGGAAAGTAGCCGATGAGTGGTACATTGCAATGGACTTACCTGTACAGTTAAAAGATAAAAGTGAAAAGATAAAAGATACTCGCACGTTGCGTGAACGGATGATTGACGTTGCTAAAAAGATCAGTTGGATGCCAGAGTTTGGACTTGATCGCGAGCTTGACTGGCTTAACAATATGCATGATTGGCTGATCAGTAAAAAAAATAGATTTTGGGGTTTGGCACTTCCCATATATGAATGTTCCTCCTGTAAAACATTTGAAGTACTGGGTTCAAAAGATGAACTCAAAAAAAGAGCTGTTTCAGGATGGGACCAATTTGAAGGTCATACTCCTCACAAGCCCTATATCGATGAGGTAATTATTGCATGCAATAAGTGTGGAGGCGCGGCACATAGAGTAGAAGATGTAGGAAATCCGTGGCTTGATGCCGGTATCGTACCATATTCGACTATTAAAGAACACAATGTCGGAGAGCCATTGTATCTTTCAAATCATGAGGAGTGGAAAAAATGGTTTCCGGTAGATTTTATTACCGAATCTTTCCCTGGACAGTTTAAAAACTGGTTCTATGCCATGATTGCTATGTCTACGGTACTTGAGGATACCAATCCTTTCAAAAGAGTTTTGGGCTTTGGTACGCTTTTGGGGGAAGATGGACGTGCTATGCATAAGAGTTGGGGTAATTCAATTGCCTTCCACGAAGGCGCCGATCAGATTGGGGTAGATGTGATGCGATGGATGTATGTCCGCCATAATCCAGCTGATAATCTGTTATTTGGTTACAATAAAGCCAATGAAGTACGTCGACAATTTTATTTACTTCTTTGGAATATCTTCAAATTTTACCGCGATTATGCGCAGCTTGATGGGTATACTACTAAAGACATAAAATCTCCATCCGAGAATATTTTAGATCAATGGATACGCTCACGGTTTGCTCAAGTACAAAGCACTGTAGAAAAGAATCTAGAGTCATTTGAAGCCAAAGAAGCGGCACTGGCAGTGGAAGCATTTGTACAAGATTTATCGACATGGTACATACGCCGTTCACGAGACCGAGTCGGACCATCTGCTGAAAATAAAGCCGATAAAGATGCATTCTATCAAACTACAGAATATGTACTTATACATTTGAGTATTATTTTGTCGCCTTTTATGCCTTTCTTGCCAGAAGAAATATACACATATCTCACTAAAAAAGAATCAGTTCATCTTGAGACATGGCCAGTAGTTGATACAGCTTTACTTGAAAGTACGTTGACCTCAGATATGCAGAAAGTGCGGGCATTTGTCGAGGTAGGGCATAGAGTACGCAAGGAACTAAAACTGAAAGTCCGGCAGCCTCTTGCCCAGGTCAAAATCTTCATACCTGCAAGTATGGGTTATGCTATTGAGGAAAATAAAGAAAAATATAACGTATTGATACAAGAGGAACTAAATGTAAAAGCGGTCGAGTATGTAGATGGCACGGATGATGTCCAAATTGAGTATGACACATCTATTACGCCAGAACTTAAATTGGAGGGGGAAGTACGAGATTTGATACGCTCTGTACAGCAGCAAAGGAAAACACTTGGTGTGAATATTTCTGAAAAAATACATTTGGTAATCCCTGAGATGTTTGCATCTTTTAAAGAATATATCCAGCAGCAAGTTCAGGCCTCCGACATAGCATTTGGTCCTGAATTAAAAGTAGAAAAGGTATAACCTGTAATTATGGCACTTGTATGGTATCTGCCACTTCTTTTTATATATATATTCGGGATGGTGAACCTGTTTGGTATTCGTCCTGATTTAATAGTACGCCAGTTGATATTTTTTGGTGCGGGTCTTGCTGTCTTCTTTATTATTCGCAAAATAAATTTACACTTCTTTCGACTGAATGCTACGTTTTTTTACTGGATAGGTATTGCCTTATTGCTTATCACATATATTATTGGATTTGAAGTAAAGGGTTCAACGCGATGGATAGATCTTTATGTATTTCAGCTGCAGCCCTCTGAGCTTTTTAAAATATTTTTTATGTTGTTTATGGCCAATATGCTCTCGTCCATTAAAGGAAGGATGTCGCATCAGTCTCTTTTTCTTGCAAGCCTTGGTGCCATGCTCTTACCATTTTTTCTTATTTTCAAGCAACCTGACTTAGGAAGTGCGCTTATCATTTTTGCAATATTTATTGTCATGATAATGCATTCGCCAGTAAAAAAAAGTTATCTCTTCTATTTTTTTATGTTGTTGCTGGCACTCTTGCCGGTTTTTTGGTTTACACTTCACGACTACCAGAGGCATCGGATATATAGTTTTATAGATCATGAAAAGGCTACCGGCGCCACTTCGTACAATATGCAGCAAGCTATCATTGCGGTTGGATCAGGAAATCTGTGGGGGAAGGGGCTAGGGTATGGCAAACAGTCACAACTATCTTTTTTACCCGAATATCATACAGATTTCGCATTTTCCTCACTCATTGAACAGTTTGGATTTATGGGAGGTACTATTTTGGTCGTTTTATATTTGATTTTCTTCTTTATATTATTTTATAGATTGGTACGGCTTATGCGTCAGAAAGACGAGCTTTCACAGTTTCAGTTTTATTATACTATCGGTTTTTCTGCCTTTATCATTGCTCAAACTTGTATCAATGTGGGTATGAATTTGGGTATCTTGCCAATAGCAGGTATTACTTTGCCATTTGTTTCATATGGCGGGTCATCTTTACTTACCTTTATGATAGCCCTTGCTCTTTTACCCTAAGTGTCATTTTTTAAAGACTGCTATTTTGTTATTGAACTTATCAGAATTTACAGTATAATAATCAAATGCAAACATTCGCAGTAGTACAGATTGGTGGAAAACAATACGTCGTATCTGAAGGAGATCAGATCGTGGTTGAAAATGTAAATGTAGAACAGAGCTCTACGTTTGATGTGCCAGTACTTATGACATTTGATGCTGAAGGAAAGAATGTCCAAATTGGTGCACCAGAACTTGCGACCAAAGCAACCGCCGAAGTTGTAGAAAACATGAAAGGCAAGAAAATTCGTATCGCAAAGTTTAAGGCTAAAGTACGATATCGAAAAGTCATGGGTTTCCGTCCACAATTAAGTAGAATAAAAATTACTAAAATATAGTCCATTAGACTGTAAGTCAGTTAGTCCAATACTTATCCCTTTGACTAACAGACTCATAGACTGACAGACTACTCATATATCTATGGCACATACAAAAGCACAGCGAGCAGTAAAAGGAAATCGAGATTCAATTTCAAAAAGAAGAGGGGTCAAGTTGTACGGTGGTCAAAAAGCTTTAGCTGGCAATATCATAATACGTCAAAAAGGAACCAAAGTACACGCAGGCGATGGTGTCATGCTTTCACGAGATTTTACTTTGATAGCTTTAAAAGAAGGCACAGTAGAGTTTTATGTGCGTGAAGGACGAAAGTATGTCAAAATAGTTTAATAACTTGGGCTCATTTTTCTCCCATACATGAACAAGGCCGCGACCGAACTTATCCAGCAGCTCATCGAAGAATCCGATTATTTTAAAAAAGCACAAATTGTAGATACTCTTCGTAGACAAGAATGCATCTCCGCCAAAGATATTGCTCTCAAAATCAACAAACACCCATCCTATGTCTCACATCTCAACCGTCTTCTCAAGCTGCCTCCTATTGTCATCGACGGCTACTACAGCAAGCAAGTAGCCCTCTCTCATCTTGTCATCCTTTCTCGTCTTAAAAATATCAAACACATGGCAGAGGTATATGAGGAAATCTTGGCAAAAGGCCTCACTTCTGCACAAACAGAGGAACTTATACGGTTTCAAAACTTTGATATTACTTCAGAGCCAGAAAAGTTTGAACCAGACGAGCTCACTGATTTGGTAAATGAGGTAACAAATAAGTTAGATGGGGTACATGTTAAGGTAGTGCAAACGAGAATTAAGGGGAAAATAGTGCTTGAACTAAAAGGGAATAGCAAACAGACAACTGCGTTTCTGAGGGAAATTCTTGAGGCGTTGGTGGCACAAGGCAGAGTACGCGCACGTTCTGTTGAGAAGCTGATAATACTTGAATAATTACATTCTGGCTATATATACGCCATGAAAGGCACGAAAATCTGTAGGAAATGGATTGTAAATACGGCCCATCTTGTCTGTCGGAAAATAACGATAAAATACTTGTCCGACAATACTTTCATAGGTAATGGGTCCAAAATCGCGGGAATCTGATGAATGTGGTCTATTGTCTCCCATCACAAAGTAGTAGCCATTGGGGATACTCATAGGGACTTCTTCCTGAGCATATCCATTGGGAAGGGGCAGAGTTTTATTTGATATATACGGTTCATTTAGTTTACGGCCATTTACATACACTTCTTCATTTTGTAGCATGACAGTATCTCCTGGGAGACCAATAATTCGTTTGATAAATTCTATCTCAGAATTGCCCGGGGAGTGAAAGACTACGACATCACCTCTTTGGGGTGTTCTCATTTTATACGTTACTTTACTTGTAAATATGTAGTTGCCGTTTTGAAATGTGGGCATCATGGATTCTCCTTTTACCTGATTTGGAGCTGCAATAAAAAGATATATGACGATAAATAGGGAGCCAATGAAAACCACCGTTTCTAGTATTTCCATCACAAACTCTAAGATGGCTTTGATAAACCTCATGATTGTATTGTAGAGAAGTTGAGGCATAAAAACAACATGAGACAGTGTATAATTATGCTTAAATATAAAGAAGATAAAAGTTAAAAGTTAAAAGTTAAGAGAGGACCTTTATTAAGGATCTTTCTTTTTTCGACTTTTAGCTTTTGACTATAATTATTTAAATAATGGAGCTGTAGCTCAGTTGGTAGAGCGCTCGATTCACATTCGATAGGTCACAGGT
>CAZPYR010000022.1:0-13176 GCA_964590815.1 uncultured Gammaproteobacteria bacterium
TAATTCGTAATTCGTAATTCGTAATTCGTAATTCGTAATTCGTAATTCGTAATTCGTAATTCAGTATACACAGGTGGACATGGCACTAGATAAGCTGTTATAATCTTTCCATGAAAGTCCCGGTAAAGATACTAGATAACTCAGAATTACTCATTCAGACAGGCCAAACAGTAGATTTTTCTACGCCATTCCTTCAGAAAAAGAGTCAGAAAAAAATAGAAATACCTCTCGCTCGTACCCTCAATTTTAAGCCCGATAAGATATTTCTTGCCCTCAAAAAAGTCATTGGTGATAGTATAAAAAAAGGCGAACTTCTTGCCGAAAACAAAGCATTTTTATCAACCAAGCAGTATTATGCCGAAGCAGATGGTCGGATTTCCGAGGTCAATCACAATACAGGATCCCTCATCATTGATATAGATACCGATGATTCACATGTTATAAACTGCTTCTTTTCTGGTGAAGTGGCAGCAATTTACGATGACTATATTGAAATTACAGTCAAGAAAATGAAACAATTTGAAACGCTCGAGCCAATCGGACATTACGGAGGAGCACAAGTATTTTATCTAGTAAGCCAAGCACATTGTGCCGAAGAAGATGTGGAGAACAAATACGTATGTACAACAAGTATCGATCCCTTGGCTCATATAAAAATCGAAGCTTTTGGAGCTCAAGGTTATATCACCGACACAAAGAAAGAAGTTCCTGGTAATATTAAACAAATAGTCCTACAAAATCCCGAAGATTTTCACGACATCAATGAGCATAAATACCCATTTTGTCTTATAGGACCCGATACTACTAGTATTTACTTATACGAATAATGAATAATCTTTTTCAAAAAAAGCTAACCGATATCCTTATATATTTCTCTATAGCCATATTCCTATTTGGTTCCGGCTATAAATATGCCGAATGGAAGCTGCGCAGCGGAGCGCGGGATCAATCCAACTACACTGTCTTCAATGCAGAAAATCCTGGTGTGAAGACGGATAAGGGTCAAAATATTGACTTCAGTCTTTTTTGGGATACCTGGGAAAAAGTCGAACAGAAATATATAGATGAGTCTAAACTAGATAAGCAGAAAATGTTTTATGGTTCTATAAAAGGCATGGTCGCATCACTCGGCGATCCTTATACATTCTTTCTCACACCCGAAGAAAATAAACAATCAAAAGATGATCTTGGAGGGAAATTTGAAGGCATCGGTGCACAACTCGGACTTAAGGCTGGACGAATTGTAGTCATTGCGCCACTCAAAAACTCACCTTCGATGGAAGCAGGCTTACGAGCTGGTGATATCATCAGCAAAGTTGATGGTAAATCCACCAAAGATTGGACTCTTGCGGAAACCGTTTCTAAAATACGGGGTGAAGGTGGTACGAGTGTCGTCATAACTGTCGAGCGCGCAGCAGAAAAAGATATTAGTATTACACGACGCCAGATACAAGTAGATTCAGTCGAACTCTCCTATGAAAACGAGGGCGGCAAAAAAATTGCCTATTTAAAACTCAATCAGTTTGGAGATACTTCAACCGATGAGTGGGATACTGCAGTCGATGATATACAAAACCAGTGGAAAAACAAACAAATTAGCGGTATGGTGCTCGATGTACGTGACAACCCGGGAGGCTATCTAGAGAGCGCCGTATACATTGCATCAGAGTTTCTCGAGAGAGGTAAAAGAGTCGTCAAACAGGAAACGACCAATTACAGTGATCGTACATACGATGTAGACCGTGAGGGCAAATTACTAGACATTCCACTTATTGTCATGATCAATGGCGGTTCAGCCTCGGCATCAGAGATTCTTTCAGGAGCACTGCGCGATCATAAGCGGGCAAAACTTGTCGGTGAGAAAAGCTTTGGTAAAGGCTCGGTACAAGAACCTATAGATTTGAAAGGTGGAGCAGGTCTTCATGTGACTATTGCCAAATGGATATTGCCCAATGGTGAATGGATAAATGGAAAGGGTATAGAACCTGGTATAAAAGTGACCAATAAAGTAGACGAAAACAATACCCTTACCAAAGAAACAGACACACAACTCAAAACAGCACTCCAACAGTTATAACCTAATCAAAATACTATGAAAAGAATTGTATTGATCTTGGCTGTCGTTGTGGTGGTGATTTCTATCGCACAGCAAGTAACAAACGGAAAAATCCCTTCATTATTCCCAAATAGATCTCAAGATGTCTCACAACTTTCACTGCCTACTACTTCACAGTCTGTGGTATATCAGGAATCAGTAGTTACTAAAGTAGTAGAAAACAGTCTGCCTTCCGTCGTAACCATCGGCATTAGTACCACCACCCGAACACAGGATACTTTTGAAATCGATCCGTTCAACCCATTTAGTCCTTTTCGACGATCACCGGGCACCGAGCGCAAAGTAGAACAAAATATAGGCAGCGGCTTTATTATCTCAAAAGATGGGTTGGTCATCACCAACAAACACGTCGTTCTCGATACGCAAGCTACCTATAAAGTAGTCACCAATGACAATAAAGAATATGAAGTACAAAAAATATATCGTGATCCTCTCAACGACCTTGCTATTCTCAAAATAGATGCCTCAAATCTCAAACCACTTTCCATAGGCAATTCTTCCAAGCTCAAACTTGGACAAATGGCTATCGCCATCGGCACGCCGCTTGGTGAGTTTCAAAATACCGTTACCGTAGGTATTGTTTCAGGTTTAGGTCGTGGCATTACTGCCGGATCCCCTTATGAAGGTTTTGTAGAAAAACTAGATAATGTTATTCAGACAGATGCCGCGATAAGTCCTGGCAATTCAGGCGGGCCTCTTCTCAATTCAGCAGGGCAGGCTATTGGTATAAATACAGCGCTTGCCAGTGAAGGTCAAAATTTGGGTTTTGCTATACCTATAAATATAGTAAAGGACCTCATAGATTCCTTCAATGCACAAGGCGGCAATTTTGAACGACCTTACATAGGTATCACCTATGAGATGGTAGATCGACGTACTGCCATGCGTATGCAACTTGTTGAGGGAGCATATGTAGTTTCAGTAATCGAAGCCTCACCGGCAGATCAGGCTGGGGTACAAGAAGATGATATTATCGTAGAATTTGATGGGAAAAAAATAAATGGTACCGACGAGGAAAGTCTGACCAAAGCAATTCTAAAGAAAAAAATTGGAGATGAAGTAAAAATGAAGCTTTTTAGAAACGACGAATATATCGATACCACAGTCATAATCCAAGGATATAGCGAATAGGTATTGATATAATACTCATATGTCAAATCAAGCACCACAAACTTTAAAAGGATTTCGCGATTTTCTTCCCACCGAAAAACGCAAACGGGATTATATTAGTGGAATCATTAAAAAAACGTATGAAACTCATGGATTTGAGCCAGTCGAAACACCCACGCTCGAATATGCTTCTTTGCTCCTTGGAAAATATGGGACCGAGGCCGATAAGCTCGTCTATACATTCCAAGACTCTGGAGATCGGGAAGTAGGTTTACGTTACGATCAAACCGTACCCACGGCACGTGTATTAGCCCAATACAAGCATTTACTTCCTAAATACTTCCGTAGATACCAAATACAAAATGTTTTCCGTGCAGAAAAACCTCAAAAGGGCAGATTTCGTGAACTTACCCAGTGTGATTGTGATATTTTCGGTTCAACAAGCCCACTTGCCGATGCAGAAATACTAGCGGTCTTCTACAATGTATACAAAAATATAGGCCTTACCGATATTCAGATCATCATCAACGACCGGCAGACATTGGTGCAGACACTCTCGCCTTTTGCCACCGAACAAACAAATGTCTTTTCTATAATACAATCCATAGATAAACTCGATAAAATAGATGAGGATAGTGTCATTGCTGATTTAGAAAGTAAAGGACTTCCTCACGATGAAGCAGTACTCGCACTTCATACCATACAAGGCACCGCCATGTCAGACACTCTGATGGCTATTAAACGTGCTGCGATCCAACTCGGGATACCAAAAGATGCTTTAGTATTTGAGCCTACTCTTGCTCGTGGCCTCGATTACTATACTGGCCTCATTTTTGAATCCCGTGTGCCCGATTATACTGCTGGTTCTCTCGGTGGAGGAGGACGTTATGACAATCTTATCCGACAACTTGGTGGAGAAGATACTCCCGCCGTTGGATTTGCAGTTGGCTTTGATCGTACTGTCGAAATAGCCGAACAAAAAGGTCTTATTCCTCAAGAAGGGTCTACCGCCCAAGTGCTTGTTACTGTTTTTGATGAAACACATGCCGAGAAGTCTTTTTATATCGCTCAACTTCTGCGAAATGTCGGTATAAAAGCCGAAGTATATCCCGAAACACACGATAAACTCGGCAAGCAGCTCAAATATGCCAACGATCGTCTCATGCAATTTGTTATAATAGTAGGTCCTGACGAGGCAAAAGAAAATATGGCAGTTATCAAGAATATGAAGACAGGGGAGGAGAAGAAAATTCCTGTTGATAGATTAGTTAACGTGTTAACGAGTTAACGCGTTATGAAAATTAAAAGTTTTGAAGAATTAGATATATGGAAGTTAGCGCTAAATATAACAAAACATATATACGATTTAACTTCGAAAAATGAATTCAACAAAGATTTTGGATTAAAAGATCAAATACGAAGAGCTATTATTTCTGTTTCTTCATGTATTGTAGAAGGATTTGAAAAAAACAATAATAATGAGTTTAAAAGATACTTGGCAATTGCAAAAGGATCTTGTGGAGAGGTAAGAAACCAATTATATATTGCCTTAGCAGTAAAATATATATCCAGGACAGAATTTGATTTGGTAAATAATTTATTGCTAGAGGAAGCTGCAAAAATAGGTAAATTTATAACATACTTAGAACAACAGAAACAGCAAGGTAACTTTATAAAAACACGTTAACCCGTTAACTCGTTAACAATAACAATATGAACATTAACCCTAATATCGTCGTTATCGAAGCCGCACAAGGTGCTGGTGGAGATGAATCCAAGAACTGGGGCCGAGAGCTCCTCATTTCCTATGCCAAATTTGCCGAACGACACGGCATGAAAGCCAACTATATCGAAGAAGATGTCATTCGGGTAAAGGGCGATAATGCCTTCACGTTTTTCAAAAATGAGACAGGTGTACACAGAGTCCAAAGAATTCCCACCACTGAACGAAAGGGGAGAGTGCATACATCTACCGCTGTCATCATAGTCACACCACAAATCTCACAGTCGGATGTACATATCAGCCCCGCAGATATCGAGTGGCAGTTCCTACGAGCAGGCGGCCATGGAGGACAAAATGTAAACAAAGTCGAGTCAGCTGTACGACTCACTCATAAACCCACTGGAATCGTCATCAATTGTAGTCGGGAGCGTACCCAGCAAGCCAATCGACAGATTGCGATGGAGCTACTCGCAGGCAAACTCTACCAACTAGAAGAAGAAAAAGCCAAAGGCATGACATTTTCTTATGTTAAAGATATCGGCAATGGTGATCGCGCTGAAAAAATACGTACCTACAACTTTCCTCAAGATCGTGTTACCGATCATCGTATCAATAAGAGCTTTTTCAACTGCGAGGATATCGTGAACTCGGGCAAATGGGAAAAAGTCTTCGAGGCCATGAAGGCTATAAAATAGTTATTGTGACACCACTTTCATTTACAAAATGATGTCCTATAGTGTATAATACACCCATGGGATTAACAGAACTATACTTGCCTCAAAACCACACCGCTAATGCTCAGATGGCCTCACATATGTCCGAAGCTGTTCAAGAGATGATTAATCAGTGGACAGTGACAGGGCAGTTCACTCAAAATCCTCAACTAGAAATTACTCTGGAAAACTGGATGGAGAGGGCAACCGCACACGATTTTAGTAAAGCTTTTTATAATGAGCATCATCATCCAGATCTTAATTTTTTGAGGAGCATAATCAACCGACTACCTATAAATGAGGCACGCGGAAAGTGCATAGAACTAATAAAAAACAGACAAATTGCAGCAGCAGAACAAACTCTACAATTAAATCGCCAGCTTCACCTCACGCAGTCACTTGAAGATCTTGGAATTTTTGAAGATACCCAAGGTACCTATCTACAAACTTATAATGTAGCGCACTCAGCAGGAATTAATTCAGGATTTGGTCCTATTGTATCGTATTATGATACAACATATGATTTAGCAAGTTTTGATGATGATGAAAATCCAATTTATAAAAATATCGCTGTAATGGAAAGGATAACATGCCTGACACCCAGTACTCCTGCTCCAAACAGGTATTTACAACTTGCACAGTTAAGTCAAAGTCACGGGATGACAACCTGGATTCTCGCCCCTCGCCGTCAGGAATTTCTAGAAAAGAACAGTATTTCTGTGATCGTACCTTATGCGGATGGTCCCATTGCCTCGGGACTTAAAAATGCTGACGAAATCTTTGATCTTCTTTATCTACTTTTTTCTGATAATCCATCGACAAGATTATTTGTAGATGCTACAAAGCACTTATATACCCGATAACAATCAGAATTTGTATAATGTTATAAGTGCTGCAACTATAACTAGACCTTGAATATTTACCACACTTACACTAAAATATATTTTTCTATTGTGTTATAATACTTATTCTATGAAACAAAAAATACACCCTAAATTTTTTGACGATGTGCTTGTAACCTGCTCCTGTGGCAGTACCTTTAAGACTGGCTCAACACGCCAATCCATAAGCGTCGAAGTTTGTTCTAAGTGTCATCCTTTTTACACTGGTGAGCAAAAATTCCTTGATGCCAAGGGTAGTGTAGAAAAGTTCTTGAAGCGTGAAAAAGACGCAAAAGCATACAAACAAAGTACTAGTAAGAAAGATAAATCTGGAGATAAACAAGAAAAATCTGGTAAATCTCTAAGAGAGCTATTGGGAGAAGTTTAATTATCATTTTGTCATGCTGAATTTATTTCAGCATCTTTTTTTCTTTGTCATTCCGGACTTGATCCGGAATCTAGGAACAATATTCCAAAGATCCTGAACCAAGTTCAGGATGACACATGCGTATTTTATTGGTATAATACAATTTACAAGTTCACCAAGACCTGCGGTTTGTCTTGCCGAAGCTACAGCAAAGGCAGATAAATAAATCCTCAGGGAGGGTCCGCCAGCTGGCGGAACAAGTGATACACCTATGGCTAACACTAAAAAAACAGATATCGTATCTGATATCTCAGAATCATTAAAAAGTAGTGCAAATTTTGCACTAATCAAATTCGAGAAAGCAACTCATAAAACTCTCGAAGATCTTCGTAAACAACTTCGCAAAAACGATACTAAAGTAAATGTTATCAAAAACACGTTATTCGAAAAGGCTATCAATAAGCTTTCAGAAGAAGAAAAAACATTTACCGAGATCCGCAAAAGTCTCTTCCCAATAAAAGACAGAACAGCACTTGTTGTATTTCATGGTGACTGGGCAGAAGGATTAAAATCCTATTTTGATTTTTCAAAGAAAGACGAATCATTTGGCTTCAAATTTGGTCGTATAGACAATACTGTCTACAATGGCACTCAACTTGCACAGCTTGCACAGCTACCAGGCAAGGACCAGCTTATTGCTAAGCTTATAGGTACCATGAAGAATCCAATGGCTCGTACCACACGTGCTCTGAGCTTTAATGCACAGAAACTCGTATACGTATTAAGTCAAAAAGCAAAACAGGGATAAACCTTATTGACCCGTTAACGGGTTGACGGGTTAACGCGTTGGATGAAATGCATTCTTAACACGTTAACACGCTAACTCGTTAACATTTTATAACAAATTATTATATATTGAGAGGAGGTGTAGATAATACATGGCAGACGAAACAGTAAAATTGAATGATAAACTTCAGAAAATCGCTTCAGAAATTGAAGGATTAACTGTAATTGAAATCGCTGATTTAGCAAAGTATCTTGAAGAAAAATTTGGCGTCTCAGCTATGCCTATGATGGCAGCTATGCCAGCCGCAGCCGCAGCAGATGCAGCTCCAGTTGAAGAAAAGACATCTTTTGATGTTGTACTTGCAGCATCAGGTGAACAGAAACTGAACGTAATTAAAGCTCTTCGCGAAGTCCGACAAGACTTAGGTCTTATGGATGCAAAGAAGATGGTTGATACTGCTCCTCAGACAATTCTTGAAGGTGCAAAGAAAGAAGATGCAGAAGCCGCAAAAGCAAAACTTGAAGCAGCCGGTGCAAAAGTAGAACTGAAATAAGAAACGATTTACATTTACATGTAAAACTTGAAAAGACCTCGTTTATCGAGGTCTTTTTTTTGTTCCCTTGAATGACCTTCGGTTTATTGCTATGCTGATTATGATATGAATGAAGAGAACATCACCAATGTCATAGAGTATATCCAGCAGAATTCCAATCAGACTACCGAGACGTTGGTGCAAAGCCTTGTGAGCGCAGGTTATCCTCTTGATGATATCAAAATTGGACTCGGAAGACTTGGACTTTCACCACTCTCCATACCTGGTTATACACCATCTATTCAGCCACCCGCACCACAAGCCATAAATCTCATGCCAGGGCGTACTCTGATTGCCCTAGCTGGAGCAGCCGTCATATTAATAAGCGTCTCATATTTGGGGAATACCAACCTTGCAGAGATACTCGCCCGTGTACCATTTTTAGGTAGAAAACCTCTCTTATCCCGTCCGGTAGAGAAAAAGGTTGTGGTAAATAATGACGATTTAAAAAAGGACCCATTAAAGGCAAATAAGAATCCAATGGAAGCGTTCAGAAAGCTATATGAGAACAATACATATAAAATATCTATTACATTAGAAAGCAAAGGAAACCAGCAAAACAGTATAGATCTTACCTACTATACAGAAAATGGTTTCATTGACCGTCATGATAATGATGCTGGGATTACATACATAGTCAGAACGAACGCATTTTATACGATAGATCACGTACAAAAGACCTTTTCAAAAGTAGAATCCACAGATTTTAGATATGGAGTACTGGCCCAATCATTACAGGATGCATTTATAATTAATGAATTATTGGCAGGCGAGACTGCAGATTTTATCACATGGCAGGCGCTTGCGAACAATCAATGGAAAGGGACAAATACAGTGGCAAAATCCTATTTTATACTCAATATCGATACTACCGGATTACCGACCAATATTGAGCTTTATAATGATAAGGATGAACTGATATCGGTTGATACATTTATATTTGAGCCAGTGACCATTAATGAAACAGTACTTACACCACCTATGGGATACAAAGAAGTTCAACAAATTGATCCATAATTATGAACGAACAAAATATCCAGAACATAATTGCCTACTTTACCCAGAATCCAACCCAATCTCAGGAAGTCCTAGTACAAAATCTACTGGCTTCAGGATATCCACGCATCGATATAGATGAAGCGCTCAACCGCATCGGTATCAGTCCCGAAATTCTACCTGAAACGACTATTGACCTCAAACCTGTTCCTAAAAAAACACGTATGTTTCACAAGAAATACGTATTCCTCACATTATTTGTCTTAATCATCTTGGGGGGAATTTTTGCAGCGGCTACTTTCATAAAGCAAAACTCTCAACCGCCATCATCTGTTGCAACACCTACTGAATCCGTAGCGCAACCAACCGCAACGATTGTTCCTCTAGATGATCCACTGCAAGAAACACAGTCCACACTTCTCAGTGGCATATATAAAGTTTCTATCAATCAGCATATTATAGATACAAATCCAGCCAATGATGAACAATCGGTCCTGATATACTATTTTGACAAAGGCTCTATTGTTCGTTTTGAACATAGCAGTGGACCAACTATAGTCTTACAAACAGACACTGTTTTTTCCCTAGATACTGTACAAAAAACTTATACAAGCTATGCTGCCACAAAATCTCAACAGGATATTCTTATGAGTACCCTTGATGAAACTGATATTATAAAAAGCATAATTAATAAAACAGAACAAGGTGTATATGAGTGGCAAAAAATTCAAGATACCGCGTGGAAAGGAAAGAATAAAAATACAAATCATCTTTTTAACGTACAACTAGATCCAACCACACGCTTGCTAAAAGCTATGGACGAATATGATGAAAAAAATACAAAACTTTCAGAAAGTATAATTACTATTGAGCCAACAGTACTTGATGCATCTTTACTCACGGTACCTGCCGATTTTACTCCTGTAGAATATGAGTTACAGTAAATATCTATGAACGAACAAAACATCACCAATATCATCGAATATTTTGACCAGAATCCCGATCAAACTATCGAAACTCTGGTATCCAACCTCCTCAATGAAGGATATCCTGTGGAAGATATCAAAGCAGCGCTTGATAGACAGGGTATTTCACCTCTGGTGATACCCGGATACAAGGAGACAATCGTTTACTCTCAAGGCCGCACTACTTCCTCCAAAAAATGGCTTATGATAGCAGGTATTCTCTTTTCTTTTATCATAATTGCAATCATAATTCTCATCGCATACAGCTACCTCAACCAGAACATTACACCGGTCCAAACAGAGGGTGTTGCAGAAAAAACTGCTCGTAATATCAAACAAGGCATATCGGTCACACCAGTCGCAAACTCACCAGGCACAAATAGTGTTGCAACCATACTCAAAGACACCCTTGCCGGGGAGGATTATAAAATCACAATCAATCAGATGGTTGTATATTTAGACAATGGCGTACTTGCCAGAGTAGAAAAAAATGATGGCAAAATATATTTAGACTGGTCCTCGGCGGTTACGATCATGGATATAGCGTCCAAAACATATCGCATATATTATGCCAATGCTCCCGAAGCTAAAACCTATTATAGTTCCCGTTACGTTGGGCTCGTACCCCTTGAAATTATTGCCGATACCGAATCAAACAAGATAAGCTGGCGACAACTCGATAGTACTACCTGGGAATCAACTACCACACCAACTCAAAAGATTACCGTCGATCCACAGACAAATCTTGTATCCAAGCGTGTTATTCTAAACCCCGATGGCTCGGTAGCTAAAGAAGAAAACGTAATATACGAAAAGACGGTTGTGACAAAGGCTTTGCTCGATATACCCACTGATTATAGCGTTGCTCCCTAAAGACGGCCTTGTAATTCATAGTGTGTATCTGGTATATTCTAGGAAATTATTTATATATTTAGTTGAAGAATACTTAAATACCATATAGAGCTACTTACTACTGCTTATAAGATATGGTATAATCAGCTTTTAACCTGAAAACTATGGCAAATACGAATGACAATCAATACGGTGCAGAATCAATCGTCGTACTAGAAGGCCTTGAACCTGTACGCAAACGACCAGGCATGTACATCGGCACCACTTCACAGGCCGGTGTCAATCACTCCCTCAACGAAATAGTAGACAACGCAATCGACGAAGCTCTTGGAGGCCACGCGCACAATATCCATGTCATCCTTGAATCCAACAGTTATCTTACTGTTTTTGATGATGGACGAGGTATCCCAACAGACGTTGTTCCCAAATACAACAAGTCTGCTCTTGAGCTAGTCATGACCATGCTACATGCCGGAGGGAAGTTTGGACAGGGAGCATATAAAGTGTCTGGAGGACTTCATGGAGTGGGAGCATCGGTGGTAAACGCGCTTTCCGAGCATCTCATTGCTGAAGTTCGACAAAATGGTAAAATTTTCCGTCAAGAATTTCACAGAGGTGTGCCAGCTTACTCGGTAAAAACTGTCAAAGAATCAATGCTTGGTCTACCTTTTGAGCGAGGCACCGCGGTTTCATTTATCCCGGATACCGAGATATTCAAGGAAACTATCGAAATTGATTACAACAAATTTAAAAAACAGATCAAAGAAAAAGCCTATCTCATACCAAAGGTTATATTCAAAATACACAACAAAAAAGTTGAAGATAAAGCTTCCTATTACTTTGAAGGTGGTATACAGTCACTTATTCGTGATATGAATAAAGGCAAGAAAATACTACATGAACCAATCTACTTTAAAGACCAACAAGGCGATATCGAAGTAGAAGTCACCATACAGTTCAATGATTCACTCATTGAAAATGTCCATACTTTTGTAAATGTCATCAATACGGTCGAAGGCGGCACTCATCTCACTGGTTTCCGAAGTGCACTTACAAAATCAGTAAATACCCATGCTAAAAAAGTTATTCCTGAAAAAGAATTTAGAGAAGCATTTTCAGGCAACGATATCAAAGAAGGTCTTTCCGCAGTCGTATATGTAAAGATGCCATCCAATGATCTCCAGTTTGAAGGCCAAACTAAAACCAAACTCGGCAATTCCGAGGTACAGTCTGTTGTGCAGACAATGGTCGGCGATTATCTCGATGTCTACTTCGAAGAACATCCACGAGAAGGAAAAGAAATTATTGGTAAAATCCATCTGGCACAGCGTGCCCGACTGGCAGCCAAAGCTGCAAAAGATGCAGTCCTCAGAAAAGGAGCTCTCGAAGGCTCTGCACTCCCAGGTAAACTGGCAGATTGTCAAGAGCGAGACCCCACCAAATCCGAGCTCTACATTGTTGAGGGAGACTCAGCAGGAGGCAGTGCCAAAGCAGGCCGTGATCGTAAAACCCAAGCTATACTCCCACTTTTTGGAAAAATCTTAAATACCGAAAGATACCGACTTGATAGAGTGATTGGGTCAGATAAATTTAAAGATCTTATTGTTGCTGTGGGCGCCGGAATTGGTGATCAACTTGATCCCGACAAAACGCGCTATCACAAAATCATTATCATGACAGATGCCGATATCGACGGTTCACATATCAAGACACTCTATCTCACTTTTTTCTATAGACATCTCACTCCTATCGTGGAGCGCGGGATGGTGTATGTTGCAGTACCACCATTGTTTAAAGCCTCAAAAGGTAAAGAAAAAAAATATCTCTACAGCGATGAAGAGCGCGATACCTTTTTGAAAGCACACAAAGACCAAAACTGGAACATGCAACGTTTTAAAGGTCTAGGAGAAATGAATGCCGAAGAACTCTGGGAGACCACTATGAATCCAGAAGATCGTTTACTCAAGCAAATTACCGTCGATGATGCAGCAGCAGCCGATGAAACGTTCAATATGCTCATGGGTGAAGAAGTACCCCCACGAAAGAAATTTATCATCAGTCACGCCCGTATGGC
>CAZPYR010000022.1:13276-17163 GCA_964590815.1 uncultured Gammaproteobacteria bacterium
TGGGTGAAGAAGTACCCCCACGAAAGAAATTTATCATCAGTCACGCCCGTATGGCCAACTTAGACGTATAAAACGACTAAATATCAGTTAAATAAATAATAAAAATATGAATATTTCAGATTTAAAAATTGGAGATAAAGCTCCAGAAACAGTACTTGCCATCATTGAAATCCCTGAAGGAAGCGGTGTAAAATATGAGCTCGATAAAGATACCGGTATTATTATGGCAGACCGCTTTTTACACGGAGCCAATGTTTTCCCGTTCAATTATGGCTTTATTGCTGGGACAATGAGTAAAGACGGAGATCCAGTAGATGTCATCGTACTTTCAAGTGCTACCATGGCACCTGGCACAGGTATCAAAGTTCGACCCATTGGTATGCTCGAGATGGAAGATGAAGAAGGTATGGATGCCAAGATTATTGCAGCACCCATTGAAAAAGTAGATCCTTTTTATAGTCATGTCAAAGATATCACCGATATCGATGAGCCAACCAAAATGAAAATAAAGCATTTTTTTGATACGTATAAATTACTTGAAAAAGGTAAATGGGTAAAGACTGGGGATTTTGTATCTAAAGAAAAAGCATACGAAGAGATAAAAGAAGGCATGAAATAATTATTAATTGACATCCTGAACTTGTTTCAGGATATCATTATGTAGTTGCTGATAGCACAAAGCGATGCAGCAAGCAAAAAATATGGATACCACATACAGACACGCCGGATTTTGGGTACGAGTAGTTGCAGCTCTTATAGATTCTGTTATCATTGCCGCAATAGGATTTATAGTGCGTCAGATTATTGGAGATTCAGATCCCATCACAATCATTATTGGTGCTGGATACCATATCGGTATGTGGGTAAAAAATGATGGTATGACCTTTGGCAAAAAAGTAATGGGTATCAAAGTAATACAAACCAACGGACAAGCTATAGATATCAAGACAGGAGTTATTCGCTATATCGGCTATATCGTATCAGGTATGGTACTTGGTATCGGTTTTATCTGGGTCGCCTTTGATAAGAATAAACAAGGTTGGCACGATAAAATAGCCAATACCTTTGTAATTTATAAATAAACATGACACACATAACCAACGCACCAATCGTCGATGAAATGAAGAAAGCATATCTAGATTATGCGATGTCTGTCATAGTGGCTCGCGCCCTGCCCGATGTTCGAGACGGACTCAAGCCTGTACACCGACGCATATTGTATGCGATGTACAAGATGGGACTTACCGCTGGTAGCCGTTTTTCAAAATCTGCAAAAGTAGTCGGAGAAGTGCTAGGTAAATATCATCCTCACGGCGATGTCCCTGTATACGATGCTTTAGTACGTTTGGCTCAAGATTTCTCGATGAGATATCCGTTAGTCAACGGACAAGGTAATTTCGGATCTATCGACGGAGACCCTCCGGCAGCCATGCGTTATACCGAAACCAAACTCACAAAGATAGCCGAAGAAATGATGTTTGACATCGAAAAAGAAACCATTCAGTTCACCGACAATTTTGACGGCACATTGAAAGAGCCTCATTATCTCCCAGCCAAACTCCCCAATTTACTTCTTATGGGAGCTGAAGGTATCGCTGTCGGTATGGCCACCAAGATTCCACCTCACAATCTAAATGAGGTAGTTGACGCAGTCATGCATATGATTGAAAAAGCCAGAATAGCCACCGAAGAAGAACGCGCACCTGCAAAGAAGCCCGAACTCCTTGAAGAGGATGGTATACCAGCAGAAACACACATCGCAGGTAAAAAAGATTACGGTCTTATTTTCGATACATCTATCGATGAACTCACCGAATATATAAAAGGTCCCGATTTCCCCACAGCTGGTGCAATTTATGGAGATAAAGATATCAAGCAAGTCTACCAGACAGGGCGAGGTAAAATTTTGATCCGAGGTCAGGTAGAAGAAGAAGATTTGGGTAAAGGACGCAATGCAATCGTCATTACGGAGCTACCTTATCAGGTAAATAAAGCCAATCTTGTACAAAAAGTAGCTCATCTGGTAACCGACAAAAAAATCATGGGTATTAGCGATCTACGCGACGAATCAGATCGTCATGGTATTCGTGTTGTCATCGAACTAAAAAAAGATGCAATTTATAAAAAAGTTCTCAACAATTTATACAAGCATACAGAGCTCCAAACAACATTCCCGGCCAATATGGTGGCACTGGTTGATGGCGTACCTCAGACGCTATCACTCAAGACAATACTTGAACAATATATACATCACCGTGTAGATATCGTCACACGCCGTTCTGAGTATGAATTGAAACAGGCCAAATATCGAGCTCATATCCTTGAAGGCTATCTTATTGCTCTCGACAATATCGATGAAGTCATCAAGATAATCCGTACCTCAAAAGATGAACCTACAGCCAAATCGTCACTTATGAAAAAATTTGGTCTATCAGATATTCAGTCACAGGCAATTCTAGATATGCAACTCAAGAGACTTACCGGTCTTGAACGCTCAAAGATCGAAGAAGAGCTGGCCCGACTTCGCGAACTTATCGCGTATCTTGAAGATTTGCTAAAAGATGTATTCAAAATACTTACTGTCATAAAAACCGAATTACTCGATCTCAAACAAAAATATGGTGATGCACGACGCACAAAAGTAATCAAATCCAAGCCAGGTGAGATCACCGATGAGATGCTTATTGCCAATAAAGAAGTCATAGTTGTTCTTACCAAAGAAGGCTATATCAAACAGGTACCACGTGAGACCTTCAAGATCCAAAAACGTGGAGGTAAGGGTGTATCTGGTATGGAAACCAAAGAATCAGACGATATATTCTTTATCACAACAGCCCTTCTCCATGATCATATGCTGTTCTTTAGCAATATGGGACGTGTATTTAAGACACGTGTCTGGGATATACCTCAAGGTTCCCGTATTTCAAAGGGGAAAGCTATTGTAAACCTTCTTTCACTCAGACCCAATGAAATCGTCACCTCTGTGCTTTCATACAACGATGAAGAAGTAAATAAAGCCAAAAAAGCCAATATCCTCATGGTCACCGCAAAAGGTCTGGTAAAGAAAACAGAATTTAGCCAATATGTAAATATCCGAAGCAATGGACTTATTGCTATAAATCTCACCGATGGCGATGAGCTTCTGGAAGCCATGCTTACTGATGGTGAAATGAATGCCATGATTGTAAGTGAAGAAGGTAAAGCTATTCTATTCAAGGAAGCAGAAGTTCGCGAGACTGGCCGCGCCTCACAAGGTGTAAAAGGTATAGATCTCAATGCCGGTGATAAAGTAGTAGCCTCCGACGTCTTTGGCAAAGATGATCTGAAAAAAGATCTCTTGGTCATTGGTGAAAAGGGTATAGGCAAGCGAGTAAATCTGTCACTTTTTAGAGATCAGCACCGCAGTGGTAAAGGTATCAAGATTGCGCCAGCTGGCGATAAGATGGGTAAAATCGCCTTTGTCGAGATGATTCAGCCAGAAGATAGCACTGTCATCATCACCAGTCAAAACGGACAGGTTGTAAAAACAGAGCTTAAATCTATACCATCATACTCACGCTCAGCCAAGGGTGTAATCGTGATGCGATTCTCAGATAATACTGATAAAGTAGTCAGCGCCACGTTTATATAACCTATAATGTTGATAATTCCTTCATTCTAAGCTATAATATCTTCTGTTATGCCATACAAACGCTTAAAGCGTATTCTTTTGTGGTCTAACAAATCATTTCCGTGCACGTGAAAAAAAGGAGGACTCATGCCTACTAGTGAAATAGTATTGGAAAATATAGTGTCCACAAAGACCGTGTTGTTGGACCCACGCGCCAATCCTTTGGACCTGATAAACGCAATGCGTGACCGACAGAATGTCGTTGGCTACTTTCCAG
>CAZPYR010000023.1:0-2667 GCA_964590815.1 uncultured Gammaproteobacteria bacterium
ATATAGAGGCTTTGAAAGCCATTGAGATGCGCTACATACCCGGCAATTGCGCTTACCACCGTCTTTCCCGATCCCACATCTCCCTGCAAAAACCGATTCATCGGCGTGGTTTTACCCAAGTCCGCAAGTATCTCATCGACTGCTTTTTGCTGGCCTGCAGTGAGGCTAAAGGGAAGACTTTTTATGAAGGCATTTATCTTGGTTTTTATTTTTTTATCTAGTTTAAAGGCATGGGTCACAGTTTCTTCTTCCCACTGTTTGCGGACAAGTCTTGAGGACAAAAGTTTTACAAAGAGCTCATCAAACCCCAGGCGCAGTTTGGCGGCTTCTACCTCGGCCATGGTTTTTGGAAAGTGGATATAGTGCAGTGCTGTTTGTTCGCCGAGCAGCCTGTGCATAGTTTGTATTTCTTCGGGCAGATAGTCGCTCGTGTCCCCGGCCTCCGCTATATATGCCAGGACACTACCGATTTTTTCACGAATTGTTTTGGAGGAGAGGCCATACGTCTGTGGGTATACGGGCACAAGACGCCCCGTGTGTTGTGTGGGTGTATCGGCGGTCGGGAGGATTTCGTATTCTTTGGGTTTCATGGTTTTACCGCGTCCAAAGATTTCTATCTCGCCTGCGACTGCTACTTCAATCGGTGGCACGAGCATATTGGCCAAGTAAGGTTGGTTGTACCACACAAGGTCTATGCGCCCGGTGGCATCGGTAAGGAGTGCTTTTTGCATAGCAAGGCCGCGCTTGGTACGATTGCTCGTGAAGGTGGTGAGTGTGCCTTTGAGGGTCACGGTCTGTCCAGGTTGCGCTCGGGCGATAGATGTGACCACGCTGTAGTCTTCGTAGCGTGCCGGGTAGTAGTGCGCGAGGTGTTCGTAGGTCTCTACCCCTAGGCTTTTGAGTCGTTTTATGGTGAGTCCACTGGTGCGAGGTAGTGCCTCGATAGGTATCTGGTCTCTCATACTGCTTTATTGTAGCAGGAAGCTGAAAATTATGGGTATGTTTTGGAAATAGGTTTTTCTACTTTCTCGCTATAATATGTTATGGAACTTGTCGATATCATAGATCATAACCTTACCCGTATACATACGGTCTCCAAACAAGAAGCGCATACCAAAGGTCTCCTGCACGCCACCGTGATCGCCGAGATAATCCGCTCCAACGGCGATATGGTTTTGGTACAGCAAAATGCACACAAGCAGGATGCAGGGCAGTGGGTATCGCCGGTGGGTGGACATGTGGTATCGGGTGAATCGTTTGATGATGCACTCAGGCGAGAAGCTTATGAGGAGTGTGGTATACGCGACTTTGAGTATGTGTTTAAAGGAAAAGCGATATATGATCGGATTGTAAAAGATCATCGTGAAAATCACTATTTTATCCTCTATGAGATTTCCTCCGATGCGCAGCTGGTGCTGAATGACGAATCAGTGAGCTACAAGACTTTTTCTCCAGAGGAAATCAAGCGGCTTCGCAGTACAAATCCGGCTCAATTTGGTGCTGCATTTCATTTTGTGCTTGATACTTTTTATCCACAACAATCCTAACATTCTTCTTACATTTACTTTGTATACTTTTTCATACGTACATTTTTATAAATTTTATCTATATCTATGAATAAACGACAATATAAAATCACTATCAATGCACCAGTAGAAAAAGTATGGCATGCTATGCTCGATGACGCTCCGTATCGCGAGTGGACCGCAGGCTTCAATCCTGGATCATATTATAAAGGCAATTGGGAAAAAGGCTCTAAAATGTTGTTTTTGGGCCCATCTGAGGGAGAAAAAGACGGTGGCATGATTGCCTATGTGGAGGAAAACAGACCACAGGAGTTTGTTTCTTTGAAGCATGTGGGCATGATGAAAAATGGTGTGGAAGATACAACAAGCGATGAGGTAAAAGCATGGACTCCAGCATATGAGAACTATACGTTTAAATCTATGGGCGATACGACAGAAGTCGTGGTGGATATGGATATAGCAGAAAACTACGCAGAAGAATTTGACAATATGTGGCCTGCTGCTTTGCAGAAGCTCAAAGAGATCGCCGAGCGATAAAATCATTACAGCAGTTTTCTTTTTTTTATCTCCTCGAGTATCTTGCCTTCGAGTTTGCGACACTCACAGTTTTTAGCGTGAGCCAAGTGCCACTCGATACGCTGCTCGAGTGTGGGGTTTTTGGGCATGCGGTTGGACAGATGCCATTCTTTATTGAGTTTCATCCTTTAAGTATAGGTCGGATAAAGTTCTTCGTTCAGTGATAGGTGTCACTCTCCTAAGTAGTGTATAGTAAGCATGTATTAGTAATTCTTTTTATCTATGAAATCCATGACATGTCGTGATTTGGGTGGTGCGTGTGATAAGGTGTTTAAAGCCGAGACGTTTGAAGAGGTATCTAAGAAGTGTAAAGAGCATGGTATGGAGATGTATCAGCGGGGTGATGTGCCGCATATAGAGGCGATGACGCTCATGTCTGAGCAGATGAGTGACCCTGACTCGATGGAAGAGTGGCTTGCGCAAAAGCAGGCTGAGTTTGAGGCGGCAGGATAATTATTTCCACGTCTTGAGCCAGCCTCTCATGAGCTCGATTTCCGCAGTCTGTGTCTGTATGATATCATCAGCAAGTTGTCGCATTTCAAGAGAGCTTGTACTTTCTTTGAGC
>CAZPYR010000023.1:2677-4599 GCA_964590815.1 uncultured Gammaproteobacteria bacterium
GTCCATCACTTCGCCGCCTTGTGGCACATCTGCTCCGTACCACTGTTTGTACCAGTTTTTCATCAGGGTTATTTCTTGGCTTTGTGAGTCTACGATATTGATAGCTAGCTGTTTGAGCTCAGGGTGTTGCGCTTTTGTGAGGGCGAGGTTTCCCATGGTTATGGCGTCTTCATGGTGCGGTATCATTTGCTCGATGAAGTGTTTATCGATAGCGTCTGTCGCGTCCTTGTTGTTTTTGCCCTGGAGTGTATTGATCTCGTAGGAATTGGTCATGAGGAGCCATACGGCAAGTGCACCGATTGCGGCACCGACGATGGCGTAGATAAGTTTGGTGTTCATATGGGTTCAGTATACTAGCATGGAAGGTTGAAATCATTTCGTGTATATATATTATGCAATTTGTATATCACGGCATCATGTCATCCTCGCGAATGCGGGGATCCAGGGTTATTCTTCCTTTTTACGACTTCTGCATGTGCACCGATTGCAGCTCCAATGTAAAATTTCTACATAACAAATATCTACACCATTGTAAGAATGTGCAAACAGCTTGTTATAATAAGGCTATATGGAAAGCAAATACAGCTATCTTCCCCTTTTTCTCATTTCAGTTTTTTCAGCGGTTATCTCGAAGGATATCTACAATTTTGTGGGGGTATTTTCTTTGCTGTCGCTTATTACAGGCTTACTCAAACCGTCTTTTATATTGCCTTTTTTTTCAAACCCAGGTATAAAAAAGGTACTGGCTGTATTTATACCGCTCATTATGGCAAGTGCTATGCTCTCTCCCCAGCAACAAAGTGCTACAGAGGGACCAACTATAAAAAAGAGTGTGAGTATATCGCCCGCTGCGACAAGTACATATGAAAAAGTAAGGCAAGCCGATGTCAAAGCGGTCGAGGCCCAGGCGCCCACCGCCACTGAGACACTTACACCTACTCCTACGATCACTTTATTTCCTAGTTTCACTCCCACACCTACGCCCCCCCGCCCTACATATACGCCGTATAGATTCCCTACGAGTACACCAGTGCCGCCTCCTCAAGTATTTGAATCATCGCAGCAAACAAGTAGTGGCTATAGTTGCAATTGTGCGAAGACTTGCCCAAACTTGAGTTGTGATGAGGCCTATTTTCAGTTGCAACAATGTGGATGCTCGGCGCGTGATGGAGATAGTGATGGAGTGCCCTGCGAGGCGCAGTGTAGGTAGTACTGAGACATTTTTTGAAAAGGCCGGATATCCTGCATTTTCCCCTCATCATGTCATCCTCGCGTATGCGGGGATCCAGGATTAATAAATACTAACTATGTGATATTCCAAAAAATCTCTCAAAGAATTTGGTAAATTTTTCAATCACAGTTTCTCTCTTTTTGGCTCGGTCACCTGTAGGTGTAAATCTTGATACAGGTGGGAGTACCTTAGCCAACTCTGTTCCAGTAGTGGTAATAGTACCATTTCTGAATGCGTTCTTTATAAAGTTATAGGTAGCATCATGATCCAAATTTTCCTTTTTAATAATTTGTTCCAGTTCTTCAATTTTTTTTCCTTCTATAAATTTTTTCCAGTCGTCCTCAATAACAGAGTGAACATCAAGCGTGGAAATAAATTGATTAATAAGATCTTTCTTATTGCGTAGCTCTACACTTGAATCAATTGCTTTGTTGATATCCAGTAGAATTTCTCGATTTTTAGTATGGTCTTCGTGATATTTTTTGATTAGTCCTAAAATGTAGTCAATATTGATATCTACCTGCTTTATAAGCTCCATCTCAAAAATTACATCTTCGTTTACATTTTCTTTGTATTTATCCTGACTTTTTCGGAAGTCGTTATATATTTCTATGTATTCACTATGATAATCTTGAATGTCGCGCTCAGTTAAAATTTCTTTATCTGCAAATTCATCAAAAGTGGTTAATAT
>CAZPYR010000023.1:4609-16507 GCA_964590815.1 uncultured Gammaproteobacteria bacterium
GTACAGCTTGATAAAATCTTTTTGGTTTTGCTCACCTACAACTCTTTCACCTACAGGGAATCTTTCTTGAAGTTCTTTTATCAGGCTTTCATAGCCTCTTACTTCTTTGTCTCCGTCTTTATAGCCAAGATAATAGTCACCAAAAGCTTTTAGCAAAACTATACCACTTGCTTCTTTGTCTCCAAATAGTGCAATTGCTTTATTGGTTGCTTCTTCCAGATTTCGGAAACATACAATATTTCCGAATGTTTTCACACTATTTAAGATACGATTTGTTCGAGAAAACGCTTGAAGTAACCCATGTAATCGAAGATTTTTATCTACCCAAAGGGTGTTTAGTGTGGTTGCATCAAACCCAGTTAAAAACATGTTTACTACAATAAGGATATCAACTTCACGATTCTTTACTCGTTCACTGACGTCTTTGTAGTAATTCTGAAACTTATCAGAGGATGTGTCAAAAGAGGTCCCAAACATCTTGTTATAGTCTATGATAGCGCCTTCTAAAAAGTCTCTTGAGCTCTTATCAAGACCGCTGGTATCTTCAGAATTTTCATCAGCCATACCATCGGCATCTTCCTCATTTACTCCGAAGCTATAAATAAGAGCTATTTTTAGCTGCTTATCTGAAGGTAACTGGGTAAGCTGTCTTTTGAATTCTGCGTAATATGTTTTCGCAAATTCTATGGAAGAGACAGCAAAAAGTGAATTGAACCCTGCCAAACGTCTGTCTTGTATTTTATAAAAACTATTGCGCTTGGTTTTCTGGTCAAAATGCTCTCTAATATATGTGACAATGTTTTTGATGCGCTTCGTATCTGAAAGTATGGCTTCACGGTCAATATCACTAACTTTCTTATCCTCAATATTTTCCGCTTCCCGGACTGTTGAGATATAGTCTACTTTAAAAGGTAGAACGTTCTTGTCGGCAATGGCATCAACAATACTATATATATGTAATTTCTCTCCAAACGCCTGTTCTGTTGTTTTTAAATCCGGTCGTCCGCTTGATGAAGCATTCACCGCAAAGATTGGAGTCCCAGTAAAGCCAAAAATATGATATTTACTAAATGCTTTTGTGATTGCAGAATGCATGTTTCCAAACTGTGAGCGATGGCATTCATCAAATATCAAAACCACATGACCATCATAAATTGCATGACCACTATTTCGCTGTATGAATCTATCAAGTTTTTGGATTGTGGTTACTATTATGCGAGCATTGGGGTTCTCAAGTTGTTTCTTTAAAATTGAGGTACTTGTGTTACTATTTGCCGCCCCTTTTTCAAATTTATCGTATTCGCGCATTGTCTGGTAATCCAGGTCTTTTCGGTCAACAATAAACAAGACTTTGTCAATGTACGGGAGTTTACTTGCCAGCTGTGCAGTTTTGAAACTTGTCAGAGTTTTACCCGATCCTGTTGTATGCCATACATAGCCTCCTGACTCAATTGTCCCCATCTTTTTATAATTCGTACTCACTTCTATTCGATTCAGTATTCTTTCTGTCGCAACTATTTGGTAAGGGCGCATTACGAGGAGGAGTTTGTCTGTGGTAAATACACAATAGCGAGTGAGAATATTGAGGATTGTATGTTTTGCAAAAAATGTTTTTGCAAAATCAATAAGGTCTGTAATTGGTTTGTTGCTTGCATCTGCCCACCAACTGGTGAATTCGTAGCTGTTGCTTGTACGCTTACCTTTTTTTACTGAACCCTGATGAGTATCTTTAATATGTTGAGTACGTGTTGTATTGCTGTAGTACTTTGTGTGTGTTCCATTTGATATTACAAACAGCTGGACGTACTCGAAAAGGCCAGATGCTGACCAAAAACTTTCTCGTTGGTATCGATTGATTTGGTTAAACGCTTCCTGTATAGCCACGCCTCTGCGTTTTAGCTCAATATGTATGAGTGGCAATCCATTGACTAAAATGGTCACATCATACCTATTTTCACGGTTACCTTCATCGGTGGAATATTGATTTACTACTTGCAAACGATTGTCATGGATAGTGTCTTTTTTCAGAAGATATACATTTTTTACTGTGCCGTCGTCTCGAGTAAGGTTTTTGATGTAATCTTCCTGGATAGTGAGGGTCTTTTCTGCAATGCTTTGGTTGGGATTTGCGAGTTCACTGCTCATAAATCGTTCCCACTCGGAGTCAGAGAAAGAAAAGCTATTTAGTTTTTCCAGCTGTGTACGCAAGTTGGTCACTAAATCCGCTTCAGATTTAATGGATATGTATTCGTAAGCCTGAAGTTGTAACTGTTCTATAAATTCTCTTTCAAGCTCGGCTTCTGTCTGATACCCTGAATCACGCACTACGCTTGGATCTCGTTTATACTCAGTAACCACAGTACTTTCTGTATTTTGGGCGATTATGTTGTACGAGCTTGGATTATTGGACATATTCTTTAAAAGTTAATAGTTTGTTTCTATAATACTCGTATTGCTTGCGCCTTGCAGCAAGTTCCGCGGGTAAACCGATAGAGATGTCATTCACCAAAGCATTAAATTTATCGAGAATAGAGATTATTCGTTTTTGTTCCAAAAGGGGTGGGACGGGTATTCTAATTTTTTTTAAGTTATCATTATAAAGTCGCTGTATTGTACCTCCCTCAGTTTTCCATTGAACAGTTGCGTATAAATAGTACAAAAATTTATTTAGTACTTTACTTTCGTCATTATCAATCCAAATTATGTTAGAATCTTGAAAATATGCTGGCTTACCATCATAAATAACTCTTCTTCCTATTGTTCCAGATGCGGAAAGTAGAACATCACCTTTTTTGGGAAATGAAAATTTTGTACGATACTTATCGTAAATATCCTGAGAAATGAAAGCATTAGGTTCTTGGCCAAAAGTGCCTATTTTATAAAAAGGAACATCACCTCTTGATAGTGTTTCATTTTTAAAAATTCGTTTGCACATCGAAACTTTACCAATCTCATTAAGCGAAATATGCCTAGAATTATTTCCTTCTAATAATAATTTCTTGTAATAGTGTTGATACTGTTTTTTTCTTGCTTCTAGTTCTGCTTCTAGCTTTGCCTCTAGTTCCGTTTCTCTTTCTGTAAAGGTATCAAGGATTTTTACTATTTCTTCTTGGATGGGGAGAGGTGGGACAGGGATAACTATTTTCCCAATTTCCCCTAAATTAATCTTTATTGGTGTAGCATTAACCAATGTTCGTTTCCTTAATTCAACTTTTCCATGTGAACTCTCAATAATATATTTTAAAAATTTAGGATTTATTTTCTTTATATTAGGGCGTAGTAAAGTCAAGGTTACGTAGTAAGCTAGCTCTTCATTCGTTTCTATTACATTACATATTCCGATAGAGCCAATTCTAGTCATGAAAACATCATTAATTTTAGGCTTTACTTTATATTCTTTATCAAAATCATCACGAGATATATATTTATTCGATTTATACAAATTATTTATATTTTCGACACTAACAAACCTAACCCCTTCAGATGTATATTTAGGGGTTTGATGAGTCCCATCATAGATTTCACAAATCTCGCCTAATTTAATAGATTCTATTCCATTCGGGGATAATTTTTTGATTAGTTTTTCGATTTTATTTTGGTAATTAATCATATTAATTATTTACGATATAGACATTTTTCCTTGCTCTTGTTAGTGCAACATAAAGTTTAGATTTAGAAGAATCTGCTAATTTAGAAACATTAGTAAGAAAATCTACCATGGTTTTTGTAGGATACACAACTACGTTTTCATAGTCTAAACCCTTGCTTTTGCCAATATTTATTGCCAGGTATTTTTTATTATATTTAGAATTCTTATCATATATAATTTGCATCGTGTTGCTTATCTCTAATTTTTCTTCAACTTCATCTACATTGATAAATGAGACACTGCAATTTTCAGTACCTGACCTGTCGCAACAATCACAAGTTTCAATATTCATTCCAAATTTTTGGTTTACATAATCACATACTGGCTGGCTACATCTGTGTGTTTTTCTAAGACTATTAGTATCGACTTCTATTGAGTTACATCCTTTTTTTGTGTCACTAATGTATTCTTGGATGTTTAATTGTTTTTTGCCTTTCTTATTCATTCGTTCTTTTGTTGTTGTGTATGTTCTCTGTAGCATATCTCCAACCATGATAAGCCTTATATTTGAATAATGTATTTCTTTAATCAATTCCAAATCCCAGCTCGCCATATCTTGCACTTCATCAATAAACATAACACTATAAATTTTTGATAATCTTCTAATTACATAATTTTTGACGAGTTCATTTTTAAACATCAATTTGCTGAGTTTATCTGAATAGACTCTATTATTTTTACTTATATAATGATCTTTTCCATCGCTCGCAACATACAACCCGCTTACTCCAGAAACTAATATAAAACCATTTATTCTAATATTTTCATTAAAAAATATTTTTAGATATGGTTTGAAACATTCTCTTAGGAGAAACTCATACCAAGACTGGATTTTTATATTTTCAGGAATGGACCCATTATTCAATTCGTATAATTTCTTTTTTATATTTGCCTCATTCTCATTAGTAAAAGTAGTAATGAGAATTTTTTTATCTTTAAATTTCAAAGCCTCCTCAACAATTTTGGTGGTCTTCCCAGCCCCAGCACAAGCTATATACAATTTATCATTTTTTTGAACTGACATAATTTATGGCATCTACTATATATTGAGGAAATTGTTTTTCTTCTAGACCATCCTGTTCAAAAATTTTTAGAGCGCAATCTGTTTTCTTTCTAGTCATGTAACCCTCCAGATTATCTCCCGAATAACCAAATAGGGTTTTTAAAAACCCTTCTCCAAAACTTTTTATTAAACAAGGTTCTAAGGTCCACTCTGAGTCATCGCTTCCAGTGAATAAATTCTTATGATTACTTTCTAAATAAATTTGTAGATCATTTTTTAATTCTTCTAGTTGCTTATCATTATCTAAAACAACCGCTACCTTTGTATTTTTTAGTTTTTGTGATATTTCCAGAAATCTTTTAACGGATGACCCGACGCAAACTATTTGAACCCCATCATCCTGGGGCAACTTAAGATTCTTTACTGAATATGCCTTCGAAATTATTAGCTCATCTGCAGGACCCTCACACATAATAACTTTATCGCTAATAAAAATTTTCATAGTATCGAAACCGTCTAATCTTTGAAAATATTTTTGCGTATCTGGACTTAAATCATTAAATTTTAAATAATCACCTTTATTGATTAAAATAATATTTTTCAAATTTAATTTATTAATGATAAAACTATTATGTGTTGTAATTATCATTTGTTTGTTATTCAACATTTTGACTATTTCACTTGTAAACTTTTGTAAATTAAAAAAGGACAAATGATTTTCAAGCTCTTCAATTAAAATTAAATTTTTTTCGCTAATCTTGTTGTGACTTAAAGCAAGTTTGATTTTGAACATAGATTGCATTCCCTGTCCCAACAAGGGATAGTTCATATCATCCAATTTAACAACAATAGCCCTCAACCAATCATTTTTGCTTGCGTCATGAATCGATATTGAAACATTTTTATTATTTAACCCTGATTGCTTTATTTCCGGTTTATTATTTATACCGTCCATTACCTCATCTTTTTCAAAAGACAAAAGAGCTTCTCGGTACTTTTGGGATAGTGCAACTTGGTCTTTTGGATCTAAATTATTGTTTATATTTCTCGATATAAAAGCTTCAGATCCGTTCTGAAAGATATAATTTGTAGAATCAATAAAACTACATTTTAAAGGTATTAATTTCGGCAAAACTGGGTGTTTCGAAAATGCTTGCCATTCTACTTTATAGCATTCAATTGGTAATGATTTAGCATTTGACGAATTTAATAACCATGCATTATATATGTCCCTAAAGTCTTCATTTAATACAACTTCGTATATAAAACCACAATTGTCACTACCTGGCTCGGAACACTCAGATCCCATAAATGTGGCATCGATATCTTTAATATATACTTCAATTTTCAATGTCGGAGGCTCTTTTTTTTCCTCAGTTTTTAAAGATCTCAAATATGCATCAACAATTTTTTTATTAAAAATTTCGGCTGTTAAATTATTCCTAAGATTTTGATTTCTATAGTACCCAGTTAAACACAAATTGATCGCTTCTAATATGCAACTTTTACCACTATCATTATCACCAATTAACAAATTAATATCATCATTTAGATCTATAGACAACTTTTCAAACTGCTTGTAGTTAAAAAGCTTTATTTTTGTAATTTTCATATTATTTCCCTTCAATATCCACCAAAATTTCATCAATCGATACTCTAAGCTCTTGTTGCCGTTGTACAATTTTCTCAATCTCTGCATTAAGTTTCTTGATATCTATGATTTCTCTAGTATCTTCCGCCTCCACATAGCTAGATACGGCGATGTTATATTCATTTTCAGCAATTTTCTTATTGTCTACAAGTTTTGAAAAATATTCTTTGTCTTCACGTTTAGTAAATGCTTCAAGGATTTTTAGTCTATTTGTTTCACTGAGTTTGTTTTTATTTCCACCTCGCACAAATTCCGCTGAGGCATCGATAAATAAGGTTTTATTATCTTTTTTACTCTTTTTAAGAACAATAATACATGTGCCAATAGGTGTACCAAAGAATAAGTCAGGAGGGAGTTGGATCACTGTATCGATATAGTTATTCTCTATGAGGTATTTGCGAATCTTTTGCTCTGCACCACCTCTATACAAGACACCGGGGAACTCCACAATGGCCGCGGTCCCACTCGTTGAAAGCCAAGACAAGATATGCATTGTAAAAGCTAAATCTGCTTTGCTCTTTGGAGCGAGTACTCCTGCGGGAGAAAAACGAGGATCATTGATGAGTAGCGGGTTTGCATCGCCTTCCCACCTTATCGAGTAAGGAGGGTTTGAAACAATTGCATCAAACGGCTCCTCATCCCAGTGTTTTGGGTCTGTGAGCGTATCACCATGTGCAATATCAAAATTATTGAAATTGACATCATGTAAAAACATATTTATACGACATAGGTTGTATGTAGTGAGGTTTATTTCTTGTCCGTAGAATCCTTGTCGCACGTTTTCTTTACCCAGTACCTTTGCAAACTTGAGAAGTAGTGATCCAGATCCGCAGGCCGGGTCATAAACTTTATTGACTTCTTTTTTTCCGACAGTTGTAATCTCGGCAAGCAGTTCGCTGACTTCTTGTGGAGTATAAAATTCTCCCCCAGACTTGCCTGCGTTGGAGGCATACATAGTCATCAAAAATTCGTAGGCATCGCCGAAGGCATCAATGGTATTATCAGAATAGTTACCAAGTCCAAGTCCTGCAATTGCTTCAAGAAGTTTTACAAGCTGTTGGTTTCGTCTTTCTACAGTATTCCCCAGTTTCCCAGAGTTTACATCAATATCATCAAAAAGGCCTTTGAAGTCATCTTCACTATTTGCTCCCTTTGCAGACGACTCAATATTAGTAAATATTGTGGCGAGTGTTTCATTGAGGTTCGTATCGTTGCGTGCTCTTTTGACAACATTCTGAAACAATTCACTTGGTAAAATATAAAAACCTTTTTCTTCAACTGTATCAGCTCTTCCATACGCAGCTTCTTTATCTGGCAATGTTGAGTAATCAAAATGAGGTTTGCCACCTCTTCGTTCTTCAGCATTTATATAGTTGGTAAGGTTCTCACTGATAAAACGATAGAAAAGCATTCCCAAAACATATTGCTTAAAGTCCCAACCATCAACACTGCCTCGAAGATTGTTGGCTATCTGCCAAATCGCACGATGTAGTTCAGTCCGTTCTTGTTCTTTAGTCATGATGGAAGATTGATTGTTTACCATATTTATTTATACTATTATACATTCAGTCATAAAAGTAAAATATGGATATTTATATTATGCTTTTGAATATCGTCCCAACGATCCAAATCCACTTCTCATCCACCCTCCGACTAAATACTATCTCAAAACCAGCATCTTTCAGTAGTTTCTCAAGAGCATCGAGGGTGTAGTACTGGAAGTCCCGTACGTGAGTATTATTTCCCTTTCTTTACTTTTTTTTCCACCTTTTTCTCCAAGACCTTCATACTTTCCAAGTATGCTTCTTCAACTGGTGAAAGGGTTTTGGCTTGGTACTTACGATATTCTTCAGTCGCCTTTTTTATTGCTTGAGTATGGCTCACCGTTCCTGCATCCATAAGTATACCTTTACCAAAATTTTCGGCAAACGACACTGGTCGCATAGAGATCCAGTACTTGTCTATAGAGGGCTTTTTCACTGCTTCGGATATCACGGATGCGATTTAGCAGTTCCTTCCAATAATTCCCGCCTCCTGTGCCTTTGAGACGCTCATCATCCATTGTAAAACCCTTGACAATATATTCCCGAAGTCGCGCAGTCGCCCACATACGAAACTGTGTGCCTCGTAAGGACTTTACTCTATAACCAACAGAAATAATTACGTCTAGATTATAAAAAGCAACTGGTTTATCCGAATTTGCAGTATGCAAATTTTGCATAGTGCTATTCTCTTCAAGCTCGCCTTCAGTATATACGTTCTTAATATGGCGTGAAATGACAGACTGATCTCTGCTAAATAGTTGAGACATCTGATCCTGACTTAGCCAGACAGTTTCATCCACTAAATGTACTTCAATAAGCGGCATCCCATTGTCGCCTTGATAGATGATTATTTCATTGTGATTTTTTTTATTTTCCATATGTCAATGCTTATTAGCTAGTAGTTGTGTATAGTATAAAATCATTTTTTAAATAAGTGTATCCATGTATAGTTATATCACTGTATCACATTTCCCACCACCCAAACCACTTCTCATCCATGTCGCCAATCTTGTGCTGTCTTGCCAAAGAGTGCCATATTCAGGACATCTGCCTCACTTGCATATACTATTGGCGTCCTGTTTGCAGACAGAGCCGGAGGGATGAGATATTCTTTAATGGCATCCGTATGGATACGATAGTTGATCTTTGCCAAATTTCTTTTCAAATCCCACCCCAGTGAAAGTCGCTCGTTTTCTTCATCCTTGAGCCTTTGAAATTCTTTGATAAGAAACAACTTGAATTCTGCACTTATCCATGTGGCAAATTCGAATGCGATATCCTTATGAGCAAATGTTCCGCTATTATATCTTCCAGATTTTGAAGTAATTCCAATTGCACCTGTCCTTTCAATCCATTTTTGTGGCGTCATTACGAAGGAGTTTGTGCCAGAATCACTTTTAAAGGTGTCGAATTCGACACGGTTAAAATGTATGTTGTTCATTTGCTCCCAAATACCAAGGAACTCTAGTGTATATCTTGTCTTCATCCAATTCTGAATCACAAACCGTGGATCATCTGGATTTTTATATTTAGCAATATCAGTGAGTGAAATATAATCATTGCTACCTTTACTAAATGTCACAATCTGCAAGCCTTTTACCTCTATTGTTTTTGAAGATTTCATAGGTGTACAACTGATAAGTTATACCATTGTATCACATTTTCTTCACCATAAAAATCCACTTCTTAATTTGAAATACGTTTCTTTCTGTGTCATCATTAGAGTATGAAGATAAACGTATTGAAAATTATAGCTTCGTCAGTTTTGGGAATTGAAGGCATCATACATGTGTCTCAGTTTTTCTCCCCATTTCAGTACCAGAATAATATTGTATTAGCTGTCGAGTCACTTCTTTTTTTTGTACTCGCATATTTCTCGTATATCAAATTCCATAATCGTGGAGTCCAATGGGTATCTATCATTCTTTCCTTGTTGCGAGGAGTTGGTGGATTCCTCGGGCTGGGGTGGCTATGCGCACTCATACTGATGATTGTATATATTGTAGGCGACAGGCAAAAAACACAAGACTCGGCCGTAAACGTCACAATTTGAAGACCTTTTACCTCTATCTACTAGCCAACCTCGCACCAAGTATTGCCAGTACCCCACCAAGTATAAAAAAGAGCGAGACTTGCTCCCCAAGCAGTGCCCATGCCAGCGATATAGTGACCAAAGGTTGGAGGTATGTAAAAAGCGAAGCCGCCACCGCAGAGCCTATCTTTATAGCCTGCTGATAAGCAACATACGAGATCCCCGTGCCGACCACTCCGATGTATATGGCATGTAATATATGATGTATTTCCATATTTCTTTGTATGCCGCCGCTCATAATCTCATAGAAAGAAAATGGCAAAGAGATGATAAAAGCATACAAAATAAAATAAAAAGTGAGCGCCACCGGAGACACAGCATCTTTCTGTTGTGCCGCATGACTCATCACGCCATAGAGCATAAACACAATTGCGGCTATGAAAATAAGGATATTCCCCTGGAAAGCGGAAAAGGGTATATTCTTTTCCAAAAGAGGTAAAGCCACGATAGTCACGACCCCGGCAAAACCGAGCAGTATACCAACGAGCTGTTTGGTCTGAAGTGTGGTACCACGAGTGATATATAAGTACACAGCCGTAAGTGCGGGGACACTCGCATAAATGAGAGGAGATACAGATGCCTGCGTATGTTGGAGTGCGATGAAAAATAAAATTGGGTTTAGCGCTCCGACTATACTTACGCCTGCATATCGTTTCACCAAGTGCCACGACAACTCCTTGCGTTTAATGATAAAAGGAAGAAGAAAAAGCATAGCAAATAAGGAACGTATCGCAATGAGCGTAAATGGTGGAAATACCTCAAGCGCAATCTTTGCCGATACAGGAGTCGAGCCTCCACAAAGTGCGGCAATCACGGCCAACGTAAACGCATTATTTATATTTTTTTTAAATCGATCCATATTTACTTGCAAGAGGGCATACTGATTTTATCAAAGTCGTTATCTCTTATATTAACATCTTACTAACTGAGTTCAAAGTCTATGCTGTATAGGTACAAAACTTTTTAAATATTGGTAAACTATACGCATGACAGAGTCTACTTCCTCAGAGATGGGAATCAAAACTACACCCGCCTACGCTGACTTTTATGAAGCGAGCAAGAATACAGTATTCTTGGAGCCAAGACTTGCACTTGAGCAATTTAATAAACGACTACCACAGTATTACGATCCGGAAAAAGCACATGAAGCCGAACAGTTTCAGGTGCTGACTTCTGAAGAACTTCAACGATTGACTACAAATAAATCCTCAGAACTTAGATTTGGAGATATGAATATGATTCAGAGCCTTGCAGGATATTTAAGTAAAAGCCGTGCAGAACTAGGAAACAAAGATCAGGAAAAGAAAGCTACAGAAGATCTGCTAAAATCCATTGGGATATATTTGGAAGAAAGTTATAGTCGTGATCGTCTTCAAAAAAAGAATGTAAAACCAAATTCTTTAGAATCTCAACTTCGGCGTACAGCCGTGTTGGTATATAAAAATGCTCGTATACCGGGTCAGAAAATCGCCGAAGGAACTTTTAAAAGAGTCATAGGTCCACTAGGTGTAGATCATACCAACGAAGAAATAGATAGATTTGATGATATAGTGAATAGCATTCAAGTGCCTTTATGGCAATGGGATGGCAATCTTGCAGATATCCATCTTCCCCCAGCGGAAACATTGGCGCCCTCTACCAAGGATACTGCACAAAGAGTCCGTATATGGGAAAAAGGAACTCCTACTGAGGGTCCTCATACACTGCTAAACAGTAAACGGATAAAACTCAAATTATCTGATGGGCAACAAAGTGTGTCTGATGCTGATGGTCCCTCTTTAGATGAAGAGGCAGTATTCATGAGCCTACTTGAAGCTGAATTACAACATCCTGAATATTTACCTAAAGCTTACATTAGTCCCAGCGGAACAGGCAATGTACATTATATGGAATACATTCCATTTGAGTATAGACACCAAAATCCTGTTGATATTGCAAACAATCTTTCCAAAATAAGTA
>CAZPYR010000024.1:0-13178 GCA_964590815.1 uncultured Gammaproteobacteria bacterium
TGATATAAAACCATGTACAAACTCTTTATCAGGTAATGGGATATCCGCAGACATTAGCATACCAACCCAGTAAATCGCATGAAATTTAATGATATCTTTACCGATAATATGTATTTTTAAATCATTATCTGACCAAAATTTTCTATACAGGTCACCTTGTGTGTCAAAATCTAGAGCTGTTATGTAGTTTGTCAGCGCATCAAACCATACATACATACGTTGATTTTCATCACCAGGTACTGGTATTCCCCAGTTCTTCATACGAGCAGCCGGTCGAGATATGGAGAAATCTTCAAGACCTTTCTTGATGAAGTTTATAATTTCATTTCTTCTACTTTCTGGCGCAATTTCAATTTTATTATTGGCTACGATATCCAGGATTTCCTCTTGGTAGCGGGAAAGTGCAAAAAAATAGTTTTCTTCTGAAACTTCTTCTAGTTTACGATTGTGGTTTGGACATATGTTCTCTGGAAACTCTCCATCTTTATAAAATGCTTCACATCCAACACAGTACAGACCTGTATATGTCTTCTTATATATATCTTTTTCACATTTTTTCCAGAATGCCTGTGCTCCTTTGATATGTTTTTCAGAGGTCGTACGGATAAATTGGTTAAAAGAAAGCTTCAGTGGTTCAGCCAAATCTTGAAAGCGTTTCGAATTTTCATCTACAAGTTGTTGGGTGGGTACACCTGCTTTTTCAGCAGATTCCACATTTTTTTGTGCATTTTCATCAGTTCCTGTTAGAAAATAGGTATCATAGCCCGCTGCGCCAAATGCACGCACTAGGGTATCTGATTGGACAAGTTCAAGAGCATGACCAATATGAGGTTTACCATTGACATAAGGTATAGAGGTTGTTACGAATGCTTTTTTCATAGACTATTTAAACAGAAATGATACTGCTATTATAAATGATAAAAGCAATATTGTATTTATAAGATCAAAACCTATCAAGCCGTTGAGCAATAAAAAAGAGGCAACGAAAACAGCACATAGTACTTGATATTTCTTTTTGAGGAAAAATCCAGCACCTATATAGATTGCGCTGGTAAGTAAAAAAATAAAAGGTATAATAACTAACATATTAAATGGAGGGATAAACCATACATACAAGAAAGTAAGTATGGTTATGAAAATAAACATTATGAGTGATATAGAGAAAGGTGTTTTACGCGCAATTCTTTGTAAATTCATACAAACCCTTGAAACTTTTGTTATTATCTATTATAATCACATGAATTATGGCACAAGTACAACTACCAGAAAACAAACAAGAAATTATTGAGCAGTTCGCACAGAAAAATGGCGATACTGGTTCACCAGAAGTGCAAATTGCACTTTTATCATTCAAGATTCAGAAACTAAGTAATCATCTTGATGGAAATAAAAAAGATAATCATTCACGTCGTGGACTCCTTAAAGTTATTGCAAAACGCCGTCGTATTCTTAACTATCTGCAAAAACTTGACGAAGCACGCTATAAAGAGCTCTTGAAAAAGGTAGGTCTTAAAAAATAATTAATAATTTTAGCGAATGAGTTAACACGAAGTGTCCGTGTTATGTCATCCTGAATTTATTTCAGAATCTCTTCATATCCTAACTTCACCCAGGGAAAGATGCTGAAACAAGTTCAGCATGACACTAATATACTTCGTACATCCTAACTCTTCGTATACACTCTTTCTATATGAAAGTACTAGAAAAATCCATCCAGATAGATGGACAAACCCTTACGTTACAATTTGGTAAACTCGCACAGCAAGCAACAACATCAGTATATGCTACCTTAGGCGAAACATCAGTCATGGTCGCAATCACTGCCGGGAAAAAACGAGATGATCTTGACTATTTTCCGCTTCAAGTAGAGTATGTTGAGCGTTTATATGCTGGTGGTATCATCAAAGGCTCCAAATGGGTCAAGCGCGAAGGACGCCCAACAGATGAAGCTATACTCAAAGGTCGTCTTATCGATCGTTCAATCCGTCCATTATTTCCAAAAAATTATAAGAGAGATGTTCAGATTATCATTACTCTTTTTTCAGTATACAATGTCAATTCACCTGAAATAGTGGCAGCTATTGCTACTTCAGCAGCTCTACATGTCTCACCAATCCCATGGAATGGTCCAATCAGTACACTTCGTATGGGCTATATCCCAGCAGAAACTGAAGGTGGCTCTTTTATCGTGAATCCAGATGAAAAAGAAGAAAAATATTGTTGCCTAGATCTCGTGGCTTCAAGTACTCGTGAAAAGGTACTCATGATCGAAACTGCGGCACAAGAAGTATCTGAAGAAGTTGTTGCAGAAGGGTTAAAAAAGATAAAAGAAGAAAATGTCAAAATAATTGACTTTATCGAATCTCTCCGCGCCGAGATTGGCATGAAAAAAGAAGAATCAACCGATGAAATTATTGATAAAAAGGTAGCTGAAATCCTCAAAAGTGATTTCAAATCCGACTTACAAGAGCTTGTAAAAGATAAAGCAGCCAAAGAATCTGGCGAAAGCGCAAAACTTCCAGAGCTTATGAAGGCCGTCACCGCCAAGATGGGTGAGGAAGCAGATCAAAAACTTATTGCAGCAGCTATCGATTATCTGGTCAAACAAATGATTCGTGACAATACCCTTGATACTAAAGTACGTGTTGATGGGAGAAAACCAGATCAGATACGTTCACTTTCTGCAGAGGTTTCTATTTTAAAAAGAACCCATGGCACAGGGCTTTTTCAACGAGGTGATACTCAGGTACTTTCCGTAGCTACATTGGGAGCTCCAAGCTTGGAACAGCTCATCGAAGGTCCTGAAGGTCAGGAAATCAAAAGGTATATCCACCATTATTCTTTTCCTCCTTATTCAGTAGGAGAAACCGGACGTATTGGTTCTGTATCACGACGAGAGATTGGTCATGGCGCACTGGCTGAAAAAGCAATAGAACCTGTACTTCCAGATGAAAAAGATTTCCCTTATACAATTCGTGTAGTCTCTGAAGTGCTTTCCTCAAACGGCTCCACTTCTATGGCTTCAACTTGCGGATCTTCACTTGCACTCATGGACGCTGGTGTACCTATAAAAAGACCGGTCGCTGGTATCGCAATGGGTATCATGACTCGTTCGGATGATGAATACGTTGTGCTTACAGATATCATGGGTATCGAAGACTTTTCAGGCGAAATGGATTTTAAAGTCACTGGTACAACAGAAGGCATTACGGCAATTCAACTTGATGTCAAAAATGCTGGTCTTACAGACAAGATGATCACAGAGATTTTAGCAGGTGCCAAAGTGGCACGTATGCAAATTCTTGATGTGATGAACGGTGCATTATCGACACCACGAACTCATGTATCACAATATGCACCCAAGATATTGCAACTTACCATTCCAACAGACAAAATTGGAGAGGTTATAGGCCCAGGCGGCAAAATGATTCGTTCACTGAGTGCCAAGTATGACTGTGAAATCAATATCGAAGAAGATGGAGGAGTCGTAATTGCTGGCGTCAATAAAGAAAAAGTTGAAGAAGCAGTAAAAGTGATCCACAATATGACCCGTCAGGTAGAGCCAGGTGAAACTTTTGAAGGAGAAGTTGTTCGTATGATGCCATTTGGAGCATTTGTCGAAATCCTTCCCGGAAAAGATGGACTGGTGCATGTATCCAAAATGGGAGCCGGTTTTGTACGTCGACCAGAAGATGTCGTCAGTCTTGGACAGAAGGTAAAAGTGAAAGTCTATGAAGTAGACAGCCAAGGACGTATAAATCTTCAACTCATCAATGAAAAGGAAGATAAGAATTTTCCACCAACTGAAGCAGAAATGAAGATTGAAATGGACTAATACCTATTGTAACTTAGAGAGACGAGTGAGGGGAAACCCAAGCTCGTCTCTTTTTTATTGAACAATTATATATATTTGTTATGTAATTATGTGTCATTGTAATCAGCATCACTGATATAATACCGGCTTGGAGTTATCATATGCTATATATGATATACCACTTACATTTATTAACCCATGACAAATGGATGAAAAGAACGGCATTGGCTATTTGTATTTTACCAGCTACTTTTTTTATCATTTTTGCACTTGGCGAAACGATAGGCGGCGATATGACTGGGTTTGTGCATATAGCCCAACTAGCGATACTTGCCACCTTATCCTATATCGCCTATAGATATCCTTATGTAGGCGGATTACTCATGCTTTTCTCAGGTTTACTCCTTGCCATGTCGTATGTGTCAGCTACCAGACATTTTCCTCCGATTACTATCTTGATAGTTACTATGACCGTTTTTATTCCGCTCATTGTCGCGGGAGTACTTTTTATTAGCTATGCGCGTGGACATAGGACTGAAGTATAAAGCATATATTTACAACACTCTTCAAACATGTTAAGATGATCTAGTAGCTTGTAGTCAGTAGCTGGTAAAGAGAACAGCTATTCAGCACTTCAGTATACAGAATATACTGAGCTGCTAAGTTGCTGGGACGAAATTATACATCACTTTACAAGCTACTCTCTACCAGCTACAAGCAAACTTACCTATGGGTCGAAAAAAGAAATCACGTTTTGGACTACGATTAAACGGCAAAACAATACTTAACATATTGGGCTTCTTCCTTATTGTCATAGGCCTTATTATGCTGGCGTCGTTTCTGCATATGTTTACTGGCTCATCTCAAGGAGCAGTATTGCAGCAGGTCAATTCACAGCTTATCCAGATCTTCGGAGGCCTTTCTATCTTTGCCCCTTTTATTGTGATGCTTGTGGCCGGCCACTTTTTCAATTCAAAGAAGCTGAAATTTGTTAAGCTCAATGTCACGATAGGTTCATTTGTAGTATTTATTTCTCTTATTGGAATTTTGCGTTCTGGGTCTATAGGGCAATCTATATTCGACAATCTCACCATTGATTTTACCGCTTTGGGAGCACTTTCGATATTGCTTATTGGCACTATTATTGGACTTATCTTATTTTTAGATACATCGATAGATGTTATAGTCCTGGCGTTTCTTAAAGTAGCTTCACCATTTATAGAAGTAATGAAAAAGATGCTTGCAAAAAAACCAGCGATCAAAATGCCAGAGCTTGCTTCCAAGTCTGCCGATCCTCATGATGATGGTTTTATCAGAGATACAGCCATAAACAAACCGGTCCCTGTGACACCGGTACCTGTTCATGCCCCGGTTAAGTCCTCAACTTCAGGATCAGCTGGACAATCTGAAAATAGTATATCTATAAAGCCTGTGATGCATGGAGACTCATCTACCTGGGTGTATCCACCGGTCACATTGCTACATGAAGTAAAGCAAAAAGATGCCGATCGAGGGGATGTGAAATTCAATGCCCACACCATCGAAAAAACTCTGGAAAGCTTTGGCATACGGACTCGTGTTGCCGAAGTAAATTTTGGGCCGACAGTAACGCAGTATGCCATTGAAATCACCATGGGCACGAAGCTCTCAAAAATCACCTCACTGGGCAATGATTTAGCGCTTGCGCTGGCTGCACCTACAGGCCAGGTTCGTATTGAAGCACCTATCCCGGGTCGATCACTCGTGGGTATCGAAATCCCAAACAAGAAACCTCAAATCGTGACACTAAAGCAACTGATGGAATCTTCCAAGCTTGCCGAACGAGAAGGCACACTTCAAGTACCACTTGGATTAGATGTCGCAGGTTTGCCTATCACGGCAACTCTCGCCGATATGCCTCACGTCCTGGTGGCAGGTACCACAGGTTCGGGTAAATCGGTCATGCTCAATGCCTGGATTACCACGCTCATGATGAGAACACGTCCCGATGAACTGCGCATGATTCTCGTCGATCCCAAACAAGTTGAAATGGTCCAGTACAATGGGGCGCCACATCTTCTTACTGATGTTATTACAGATCCGGCCAAAGTGGTATCTGCACTGCGGTGGTCGGTTGCAGAGATGGAGGCACGCTATAAAGAGTTGGCTCAGGCAGGAGTTCGCAATCTGGAAGGGTTTAATAAGCTTGAAGGTATACAGCAAAAACCATATATCATTTTTATCATCGATGAGCTTGCCGACCTCATGATGTATGCAGCCAACGAAGTAGAAGACATGATTACTCGTATTGCTCAAAAAGCACGGGCTGTCGGAATCCATTTAGTTTTAGCTACACAGCGTCCTTCGGTAGATGTTATCACGGGTCTCATGAAAGCCAATATTCCAAGTAGAATTTCATTCAATGTCTCATCTATGATAGATTCACGGGTTATCATAGACACGCCTGGAGCAGAAAAACTTTTGGGCAGGGGAGACATGTTCTATTTGCCACCAGATCAAGCCAAACCACGCCGTATACAAGGACCTTTCATCACCGAAACAGAGGTGAAAGATGTCATGAATTTCCTTAAATCACAAGTTCCAGTCGTCCACTATACCGAAGAAATTACAGAAAATACCTCACCCAAAATAAATGGTGCTATGCCAGGATCGGCAGGAGCAGATGGTCGGGATGAGTTTTTCAATGATGCGATGCAACTTATTAGCCAAACAGATAAAGCATCAGCTTCATTACTGCAACGGAAACTGCGCGTGGGCTATGCGCGGGCCGCTCGTATTTTAGATGAGCTAGAAGAGGCGGGCTATGTAGGGCCATCAGAGGGCTCCAAGCCTCGTGAAGTCATCAAACGTGCCATTAATGAACAAGAAGGATAAATATCTAACCCTCATCTTTATGTAAAGTAGGATTTTCTTCATCTGTATGCCATTTCAGTGGATTGTAGCGTATATATTCACGGATAGCGTATAGGGTTTTTTCATTACGAATCACGTGATCATAATAACGAGGTTGCCATTGAAATGTGTTATTTATTTTGTGTATCTCAAAAGAAGATCTACCTTTGAACCATCTAATAATTTCGCCTAGGTGTCCTGTTCCCATGGGTGTGGGATTCAAAATTTTTGTAGAGACGTGATTAATCACGTCTCTACGATTATGATGAATATTGTTTTTAATATGTACAATCCCATGTACATGATTTGGCATTACGACAAATTCATCAATTTGTACATTACCAAAATGATTCGGAATACCATGCCAACATTTTTCAACAATCCGGCCTATCTCAGATAAAATGGAATGCCCGTTTTTTATTTCTCCCAATATACATTGTCTATCCTTCACACAAATTGTCACAAAGTAGTATCCAGAAGATCTATAATCCCAAGCATGGAGTCGATTTGTTTTTACACGAAATATGTCTTTATACCTGTCAAGAGATGTCACATGCAAGTCAACTTATGATTTACATCCTCAATTTCCACTACTATTGTCTTCATGTTCACCAAGATCTTCTGTGAAGTACACTTTACCAGTTTTGTCATGATAGTAAAACCAGTTTTTAGTGGTTGGGTCGGCATTTGCTACGGCCTCCATAGATTGCAGCCGAGGTGCGCCTATCGGGCCAGGGGGAAGGCCAGTATTCAAATATGTATTATAGGGAGATTTGACAGTCTGATAGTCTTCCTGTGTCAGTCGTTGGGTCCACCATTTTTTTTCAGCCGGCTGGTAGCCAAGAGCATATTGGATTGTTGCATCAATCTGTAAAGGCCATTCTTCCTTCAGTCTTTTATATATGATATTGGCAATTTCTTGTCTATCATCAACTCCCGATGCCTCACGTTCTACCAGTGAGGCGAGTGTCAGGACTTCGTGCTTCGTGAGGCCTTTAGCCTGTGCTTGATCTGCTACTTTTGCATACTGCTCATCCATATGTTTGGTAAGGATATCGATTACCTGTGATGCGGTTGCGCCTTTTGGAATAAGATATGTATCGGGGTACAGATACCCTTCTTCTGCAAGTTGGTTGAATTCAGTTTCTGAAATTCCCACTTTAGCCGAGAGAATTTCAGCTATTTCCTCCTTGCGTAAACCTTCTGGTATCGTCACCCATGTATCGAGTGTACCGTGGGTAAGTTGTTCTGCTATTTCATTTGCACTCATAGATTTCATAAGTCGGAAATCACCGGCTTGGATTTTGCGTTCAATTCCCATTTGTTTAACGATGAGGTAGAAGACCACACGATTGCGTATAAGTTCCTCCTTTGAAAGATTATTGATGATATCATCAAGTGCTTGTCCTTGTTCAACCACGAAAATTTGTGGTGTCGTATCTGTTTTTTCCACAGCAAGCGAGCCTTCTTTATAAAAAATAAATGCAGCAGCAGCTATTAGCACAACTATACTGATAAAAATAATGGTTTTTTTCATATATGTACTATTATTTTATGTTGTAAATAGGGAAAAATGGTAATGTATCAATAGCTTCCTTTAACTTTACCTCAGTGCTAGAATAACAATGCATGAGTGGCTCATTGTGGCTTACGCTATCACCTATGCGTTTTAGCATAAAAAGTCCAGCATGTATATCCTTGGGTGCGCCTAGAATTTTTGAAATAGCGCTTATATTAAAGTTATTGATACTCTTTATTATACCAGATTGCGTGGATTTGATCTCCTTCTGATGGGCCTTGTTTATCATTTTGTCGGCAGTTATATCCGGATTACCCTGCTGTGCCTTTATTATTTTTCGGAATGTCTCAAGAGCCTTGCCGCTTTGTAAGAGCTGTTTTGCTTCCTCATATCCATCTTTTTGGATACTTTTTGATTTAAAACATAAATTGAGGAGCATAGCTGCAAGCCTCAGTGATCGTTCTTCTAGTTCTATCGGTCTATTCTTATGTTGTTCCAGTACCTGCATTACATCTATTGCCTCAAGATATGGTCCGATGCCATTACCTGCTGGTTGAGATGTGTGGTTTATATCTATCAGGATATCTATACCAAATCGTTTTGCCACCTCTTTAAATTTATCACCCACGAGCACTGCATCCTTTTCATATTTCACTTTCATTGTACGACCAACGGGAATATCAATCACCAGGTGATTTGTAGATACGGCTACTTTTTTAGCCATGATAGAAACGATTATTTTATCAAACGATTCAAATGACAATGGCTCTTCGACCCGTATCAAGATATCATCGGCAGGTGCGATGCCCAGATGTCCTCCCCATACAATACAGCCACCGGCTTCATTTATGATTTTTTCTATTTGAGGAGGAGTAAAATTTACATTGGCAATGGTTTCCATTACATCTGCCGTACCCGCAGGTGAAGTGATAGCTCGAGAGGAGGTCTTGGGCATAATAAATCCAGCAGACACGACTATGGGTACGACTATCATGGTGGCTCGTGTACCCGAAAGACCGCCAATAGAGTGCTTATCTGCTACAATACCTTTAAAATGAAGCTGTTCGCCAGTTTCTACCATCGCTTTGGTCAGATAATAAAGTTCATCATAGCTAAACCCATCCTTAAAACCCGAAGCTACAAAATAAGCAGTGAGTACATCACTCAAGCGACCGCTTGATATTTCATCCATGAGATTATAGATCTCTTTATAAGTCAGAGTTCTCCCACGTAGCTTTCTTTTTATAGTATCGAGTGCATCCAAGTGCTTTTTTGTGTAGTTTATGTCCATAAATATAGTAATTACAAATTAATAATTACGAATGACTAGAGACTAATTAGATTAATTTTTATTCAACTCCCTTATAAACCTCTAGTAGTTTTTTTTGATACTCACGCGCTTTTAGTACCATTCTGGTGATTATATACATTTCGCGAACACCAAACAACCATGAGAGGAATATGTACATAAGTGAGTAAAAAATAAAGCCTATGAAAATGAGCAAAAACACATTGAGTGTACGGTTTGTATCAAATATAAGCCCGTCTAGTAGTCTCATCAGGAAATAGGTTAGTATCGAAGTATTCAACGCAGCAATAATGATTTTAGAGATTTCTTTTATGACTAGCCACATATCAAATCCACCTATTTTTTTATAAAGGAGCCCAATGAGAAATAGCACATTCAGACTCATGGCAATAGAAAAAGCAAGCGCGAGAGACCATACCGGCAGTTTAAACACGAGGGTAAATAACGAACTGAGTGCGGCGTTGGTGAGTATAGCGGCAACGCTGATGTAGAAAGGTGTTCTTGTATCAAAAATGGCGTAAAAGCATCGGGTCAGAAAGTAATAAACAGAATGTAGAGGCATAGAGAGTGCGAAATAAGAAAGCGTGATTGATGTGAGTACCGTTGCATCCCAATCAAATTTATCCCCCCCGAAGAATAAACGGACAATGGCCGTTCGTCCTAGTATAAAGAATGTCGCGGCCGGTATAGTCAAAAAGAGGATATTGAGCAAAGAATCTACTATGACATTTTTGAATTCATTATATTTCTTTTCCTGGTACATATCTGTTAAGTAAGGTAAGGAGGCCTGTCCGTATGCAATACCGATAATGGAGATAGGTAGAAGTTGCAAATGTTGTGCAAAATAGAAAACAGTATATGCGCCCGATCCCAGAAAAGTTGCTAGCGAAAGATCTATCGTAGCCTCGATTTGAGCTACTATAATAGTTAAAATACGTGGTACAGCGGTTTTAAAAAACCGCCAGGCTATCTTGAGATGTCCGATGACAAAAGAGTACTTGAACTGTTGAAGTATAATGACCGGTAACTGAATACAGAAAAAAAGGAAGGCTCCCACAATAACCCCCATAATTGGAGCATACAAATGAAGCCGAGGTGCGAAAAAAAGCGTAAAAACGATAACAGATATGTTATATATAATCGGAGCCAGGGCAGGTAGCCAGAACGTACGTCGAGCTTGACTAATTCCCGTAAGAAAGTTGCCAAGAACCAGAAATGGGAGCTGCCCCAGTAGTAATAATCGTGAATAGTTTACAATCTCCTGTGTTTTTACCGCGTCAAATCCTGGCGTAATGATATTGATGAGTGGAGTGAGAAAAAGCTGAAGGATGAGAATAAATCCAAAAAGTGACAGACTGACAACATTTATTATCGACGATATGATTTTACTTTGTTCTTTACCTTTTTTTTGATACTCAATAAAAAAAGGAATAAAAGTTGTGCTCAAAGCTCCGTTTATCATGATCTCAAATACAAGATCTGGTATACGAAAAGCCGCAAAATAGATATCAAGATTTTCTGTATTAAAAAATGCGACAAGTATACGATATCGTATAAAACCAGCAATTGCAGAGAGAAAAATCATGCCGGACAAGATCATTGTAGAAGAGATAATACTGCTCTGTTGGGCAAAAATAAAATCTTTCGTGCGTTTGAGTAGAGTATTCATATAAACCTTAAAGTAATTATAGTTTATAAATGGAGATCATCCAATATAAATTGCTTTTTTAGTGTCCTTCTTATCAAAAACACTACCTGTAGAGTTTGGAGCTTTTTCAAACCCAGATTACCTATATTAGACTTGACAATCAATGCAAAATGGCGAATAATGGTTGAATATGGTGTTTTATGGTGAATATGAAGTGTCAATGACCAGTGGAGGAAGAGTAGCCTTGCCAAAAAAGATACGAGAAGCCCTCAGTGGCACCGAATTTGTAGCGAGTAAAGGTTTCACCAACTGTTTAGCTGGATATGATAAAAAAGACTGGGAAAAAAGGGCAGTCGAACTGCTAAATGTTTCATTACTAGATAAAGAGCACATTGAAAAAAGGCGTATGTTATTTTCATCCACAATCTATATCACAGTCGATGATCAAGGACGCGCAGTACTGCCTAAGAATTTGCGAGAGTATGCGCATATTGCAGACAAAGTCATGATCGTTGGCGTGGGCGATCATTTTGAACTATGGGATAAGAATGTTTGGGATCAGTATATTAATTCCCTTGAAAAAGAATAATACATATATGCATACATCCGTATTCTTAGATGAGACAGTTCGGGAGCTACATGTCATCCCGGGTGGAAAGTATATAGATGGCACGTTTGGCGAAGGTGGACATGCCCAAGCTATCGTGGCTGCTGGGGGTATCGTCCTGGGTATTGAAGCAGACGAGCTTCAGCATCAGAAGCATGCGGAAAGTCCGATACATGTAATCCATGGCAATTTTAAGGATATTGAACAGATCTCAAAAGAACATAACTTTTTCCCAGTACAGGGAATATTGCTGGACTTAGGTCTTTCAATGGAGCAATTAAACAAAAGTAGGCGAGGATTTTCGTTTAGGAAACCTGAAGAGCCTTTAGACATGCGAATAGGAGATTCAGAGATAACAGCAGCAGAGATATTGCAAAGTACCGAAAAGAATGAGCTGGAAACAATACTTGCCAAATATTCCGAAGATCAGTTTGCACAGGCTATTGCACAACAGATTGTTGCTCTCAGAAGTCATCAGCCATTTACAACAGTAGCCGACCTCACTTCAGCAGTAAGAAAGGTTCTAAATAAAAGCAATATTGTGAGTGAACAAGTTATTGAAAAAACATATGCCCGTATATTTCAAGCATTAAGGATATATGTAAACAGCGAATTTGATAGTTTGAGAAAGGCCCTTGAAGGCAGTCTATCTGTAGTCGCGCCGGGTGGAAGAATTGTGATTATCACATTTCATTCTCTTGAAGACAGAATAGTGAAATTATTTGCACGCGAGCGATCTGAAACTATCAAGCATATTCGAGTAGAAATCGGTAAAGAAAGAAAATTACAAAAATTTGAACGCTCAGCTCAGTTGAGAGTTCTTGAAAAAATTTCATGAAATTGACACTAAATACATTTATATCATTGGCACTCATCATTTTGGTGGGAGTCAACATTGGTATCTTTGTAAAGGGAGTAGGACTCAGTGATGAGATCAATTATTACGAAAAGGAGCTTAAACAACTCAAGCAACAAAACGTAGAATATGAATATAAAATTTATGCATTAGAGTCGATATCCCAAACTGCATCCATTGCAGCACAACTAGATTATGGCACCTTTAATGATCCTCTATATGTAGAGCACCCTCAGTACGCGTATAATAAGTGAGAATACAGTCACCTATGTCCAATCTCCGCACATTATTTATAGTCTTCCTGTTTATCTTTACGGCTATTATTTTTAGACTCTTTATTATTCAAGTTATTGGATCGCAATATTATTCAGTTGACTACACAACTGTTCGTAAAATCATACCCAATAGGGGAAAAATATTGGATCGCAATATGGAACCTTTAGCAGTCAATCAAACAAAGTTTTTGCTTTTTGTAGAGCCCAAAAAAGTGAAAGATAGAGAACAGCTCATCACAAAACTTGAAGATATTTTAA
>CAZPYR010000024.1:13188-16259 GCA_964590815.1 uncultured Gammaproteobacteria bacterium
TATCGACCCTTCAAAAGTATGGGTTTCTATAAAGGGCAATATAGATAAGCCTGTAAAAGAAAAACTGGAAGCATTGAAGCTTGAAGGAGTTGGTTTTGAAGAGGAAAAACACCGATTCTATCCCGAAGCTTCCCTTGCCGCTCATTTAGTTGGTTTCCTGGGAAAAAATGCCGAAGGCGAAAGCCTGGGCTACTTTGGAGTAGAGGGCTATTATGAGCAGGATTTAGCCGGCCTGCCCGGAGTTCTCAAGTCCGAGCGAGATATACAAAATAAGCCAATATTTATAGGCTCGCAGCAAAGGTTGGGTGCCGAAGACGGCCGTGATTTTATCCTTACTATAGATAAAGCAGTTCAACACATGGTAAAGGAAAAATTAAAAGCAGGCGTTGAAAAATATAGAGCCAAATCCGGGTGTGTCATATCCGTAAATCCTAAAACCCTGGAAATTATTGCTCTTGTATGCCTTCCTGATTTTGATCCTGAGAGTTATTTCGAATACAATAACGCTTCTTTTAAAAATTGGAGTTTATCCAGTGTCTACGAGCCAGGATCTACATTTAAACCCTTGGTGATGGCTGCTGCTATAGAGGAGGAGGCTGTCAAGCCCGATGATTTTTTTGATGAATCAGGTCCCGTAACTATTGGAGGGTACACAATCAGAAACTGGAACGATAAATATGAAGGAAAAATATCTATGACACATATCTTGGAAAAATCCTCCAATGTCGGCATGGTACATGTGGGGGAGCAGCTAGGAAAAGAGAAACTTAGCCAGTATGTACATAAATACGGGTTTGGAGACTATACAAATATTGATTTACAGGGGGAAATACAAGGTCAGGTAAAGCCACTCAATACATGGTATCCCATCGATGCTGCCACAACTTCGTTTGGACAAGGTATCTCGGTGACAGGTTTACAACTCGTCCGTGCTTTTGCCTCGCTTATAAATGGAGGTTATCTTATGAGACCGTATATTGTGCGTGGGGTTGTTGAAAATGGTGAAACGAAGATACGAGAGCCACAAGTACAGCGTCGAGTTATAAGCCAAAGAACATCGGAAATCATCAAAAAAATGCTTGTATCTACAGTGGGGCATGCTGAAGCCAAGTGGGATATGCCTGAAGGATTTACGTTTGGTGGAAAAACCGGCACTGCTCAAATAGCTTTGCAAGGTAGCTATGATGCTTCAAAGACCATAGCATCTTTTATTGGCTTTGCCCCGGCAGAAGACCCCAAGTTTCTTACGCTGGTCGTTATTCAAGAGCCCGAGGCATCAAGTTGGGGATCAGAGACGGCCGCGCCTTTATTTTTTGATATCGCAAAAGAATTACTTGTTTACTATAATGTAGCACCCCGATAAGTTTATATACACTATGGACTATTATTTACAAAAAGTAAAAAACCTATATCATTTAGTGACTTCCATGGTAGCCGTAATTTATTATGGTAATCCCAGCAAAAAAATTAAAGTGATCGGCGTGACAGGTACAGATGGCAAAACGACCACGACAACCCTCATCTATCATATTCTTAAAAATAGCGGTAAAAATGTCTCAATGATTTCCACAGTTTCGGCTGTAATTGGAAATAAAAGTTATGATACAGGCTTCCATGTCACCACACCATCTCCTTTTGCCGTACAACGATATATTCAAACAGCCGTAAATCAGGCAAATGAATATTTTATACTTGAAACTACATCGCATGCGCTTGATCAGTTTCGAGTATTTGGTATAGATTTTCTGATTGGCCTCATCACCAATATTACCCACGAGCATCTTTTATATCATAAAACCTATGAAAATTATGTAGTGGCTAAAACACAACTACTCAACTGGGCGCTTAAAGGTATTGTCAATAAAGATGACAATTCATATAGATATATTCTTCGCCATGTAAACGATAAAAACAAACTAAAAACGTATGGCTTAAAAGAGGAAGCCGATTACAATTTGGAGATTCAAGATAGGATTGGGTTGAAGCTGGCTCATTTTAATCGCTATAATTATTTGGCAGCATACGCTGTATGCCGAGAGCTCGGGATCCCAGAATCTTCTATTTTTGAAGCCATGAAAACATTTGAATTGCCACCAGGTCGCATGGAAGTGGTTCATGACAAGAAATTTATGATTATCAACGATTTTGCCCACACGCCCAATGCTATTCATGAAGCTCTCCTTACCTTAAAAGAAGCTCATCCGCAAAGGCGTATCATCCATATATTTGGGGCAGCAGCCTTTCGCGATGATGCAAAACGTCCAATGATGGGGGAGGAGAGTGCGACCTTTGCCAATATGTCTATTATCACAGAAGAGGATTATCGTACAGAAGACCCTGAAAAAATTGCAGGAGAGATTGCTATCGGTTTTGAAAAAAAAGGGTTTCATCGTGTCTCGCCCGAACATTTTGGCCAGACCGACAAACAATTTACTGTCATTCATGATAGAAAAGAGGCTATTGAAAAAGCCCTTGATGTTGTACAGTCGGGTGATATCATCATCCTGACAGGGAAGGGTCATGAGCAAAGCCTCTGTCGCGGTACACAAGAATATCCATGGAATGATACGACGGGCGTACTCGCTGCTTTACATAATCGTAATATATCTTCATGATATATCCATCAGACTCCCTCAGTCTTTTTCATTCGACACGATTGGGCTCCTATTCACTTCTACATGGTTTTGGTACAAAATCATTTGGAGATGCCCGGAATATCACATATCTTCAAGAATATCTTAGAAAAAATAAAATTGAGTATACCCATCTTGTCCAGCCACATCAAACACACTCGGTAAATGTAACTGTTGTAACATCAGACAGTTTAGTTGACAAAGTTGTCAATATTCCTGCGATGGGATTATAACTAATATTAAAGGTGTGGTTCTCACGTGTATTACTGCAGACTGTGTACCAATTATTTATTACGACGCTCGTATACAACTGATCGGTATTTCTCATCAAGGTTGGAAAGGCACCTCCCATAAGTTGCCCAAATATATGATCGAATCTATGCTATCACAAGGGTCCTCTGTACAAGATATATATTGTTCTTTTGGTCCGGCGATCAA
>CAZPYR010000025.1:0-609 GCA_964590815.1 uncultured Gammaproteobacteria bacterium
TTCGCATATACTTTTCACATCCTCTCCTGTCTCATATGTTTCGTAACTTATTCATGACCTACAAAAAAACCGCCGGTCTCCCGGCGGTTTTAGTAGTTTCAATTAGAAAGTAGGAGGCAAAGGCTCACCAGTGGGTGATATCCCAGTGCTTGCACCTCCAAATGTACAGTAGTTACCTGTCACGTAGCCGCTCGAAGTTTGTCTCATGACATCAACTCTGTAAATTTGTTCCGGTCGAATGAAAGTCTTGATTTCATTCGGTGTGCTACCCATATTGTTGTACTGGTATGTACCGATGACAACACCTGTCGTGACATTGGTTAGCTTCATAATATTTGCATTTTCTGCGAGTACATTTACATATACTGTTTTTCCACCTGCTGGAACTTTTTCATCAGGTTCGGCATAAATACAACGTGGTATTGATGCATTTACTGTTGGAGTAGGTGATTTAGTTGGTGTCGCAACTGTATACGTGTATTCACAAGCAGAACTTGTCACGAGTGATCCACCCAGTGTACGTGTCACATAGCCCACATATTTACCTACTGTTGGATTATTTATGACAGCAACACCAGTTGGTGCACTAGAAAACGTATCATTGAATAC
>CAZPYR010000025.1:639-9069 GCA_964590815.1 uncultured Gammaproteobacteria bacterium
TATCCTTTACAACCTTAAAATAATATCCAGAACCTGGATTATTCGGTGTTATTGTAAGAAACAACTGCGTACCTTGTAAAACACCAGTCATGCCCGCACATGATATGGGCATTGGGGAAGGGGCTGTTGTTATCACAGGTGGTCGTGTAGGAGAAACCGTAATGATAGGTGGTTTAGTCGGCGTAGGTGAGTTGACAATAGAAGGTGGAGTGCCAGGTATACACACATTAAAGTGAGGGCTATCTCCATTACTATTAAAGGTTAAAGAAGTGGTGGGCGTCTTATTTGGAAAATCATAAGGAGCTGGAAACCACTGGTTATTTGCTGTTTTAGGCAGAGCATAACCATTTAAAGTCCAGGCTGGGTTATGATCATTATCATAGATAAGGACTTTATCGATAGTGATAGGGCTCGCAAAGGCTAAATTGATTGTGTTAGTACCTGAGCCAGCTTCTGCTACAATAACGCCTTTTCTAGTTGCAATTTTCCACTTACCTTTAGTAGCAAGTACGGTTGTTCCCGGATACATGTTGCTACTTACAAAGCTGCCAGTTTTATAAAAAAGTGGCATAGAACCTGCGGGACATTGGGGCCCGTTGCTACTAGACGCTGCACGACTACTACTAGTGAGCATCTGATCTGATTGTAATACTAACCCGAGTCCGACGACTAAACTGAAAACTGCAACAAGAGCTAGGGATGTGATGGGCTTTTCGCGAATGATTCGCCTGACATCAATCCCACCATTTTGGTTGGGGGAATAATTTTGTTCTGACATGTAAAAAATAACTAATAATACTACTATAAAAGTAACACAGATAAATTTTCATAGCAATACTAATATGAAGAAAGAGTAAGAATTTTAAAAGCAGCTGTGTGTAAATGCTACGCATAATGAAATTATTATGCGTAGCACTACACAATTAACGAAATTATTGTTTCAACATCTCTTGTACAAGATTTTGTGGGACTTCTTCGTAGTGAGAGGGTTCCATATAAAATACGCCTCTTCCCTCAGTAAGTGATCTTAGCACAGTGGCATATCCGGAAAGCTCTGCCAGAGGAGCATAAGCCTTAATAACTGTAACTTTGTTTTTCTTTTCAGTACCAAGTACTTTTCCACGTCGACTTGACACATCTCCGATGGCAGTACCCATGAAATCATCGGGTACAGTGATTTCAAGACGCATAATAGGCTCTAGAAGCACCATGCCACCTTTTTTAGCCCCGTCTTGTAATGCCATGGTACCTGCGATCTGAAATGCGATATCTGATGAGTCAACATCATGGTAACTTCCGTCATACAGTGTGACTTTTAAATCAGTCATAGGAAACCCAAGCAAAACACCTTTTTCTAAGGCTTGCTTGACACCTTTTTCAACTGATGGGATAAATTCAGTTGGAATAGATCCTCCGCGGACCGCATTGACAAAGATAAATCCTTCACCGCGACCGAGAGGTTCAAGCTTGAGAAGACAATGTCCGTATTGACCATGCCCTCCTGTTTGCTTAATATATTTACCTTCAGCATCGGTAGGTTTACTAATAGTTTCTTTGTATGCTACCTGTGGCTTACCCACATTGGCATCGAGTCCCATTTCGCGTTTCATACGATCTACTAGAATTTCAAGATGGAGTTCTCCCATGCCGGCCATAATTGTCTGGTTTGTTTCATGATTTACTTTCACCTGGAATGTAGGGTCTTCTTCGGCAAGACGCTGTAGGGCGTATGAAAGTTTTTCCTGATCCGCTTTTGTCTTTGGTTCAATAGCAAGAGAAATAACGGGCTCTGGGAATGTTATTTGTTCAAGAACAATTGGATGTTCAGGGTCGGCTATAGTGTCTCCTGTGCGAGTATCTTTGGGTCCTACTAGAGCTACGATTTCGCCAGCATATGCTTCCGCAATTTCTTCTCGCTGATTGGCATGCATAAGCAATAATCGACTAACACGTTCTTTGCGGCCATTATTTATATTTGTGACATATGATCCAGACTTGAGTGTTCCTGAATAAATACGTGCATAGGTGATCTTTCCTACGTGAGGATCAAGTTGGATTTTGAATGCTAATGCAGAAAAATGTTCGTTTGCTGTAAGTTGACGAGTGATTTCTTCTTTAGTATCTGGATTAATACCTGTAATTTCTTTCAAATCTAAAGGTGATGGAAGATAGTCTACGATAGCATCAAGAAGTGGTTGTACCCCTTTATTTCTTAAGGATGTTCCGGCATAAATAGGTATGAGTTTGTATCCAATAACAGCTTTACGAAGTGCTTTTTTGAGGTCAGCCGCTGGAATTTCTTCACCGTTTAAGAATTTTTCAATGAGAGTATCATCGGTTTCGGCGATTTGTTCAATCATTTTGGCTCTAAATTCGATAGCTTTTGCTTTTGTTTCTTCAGGGATTTCATCTAAAACATCAAAATCAATACCTTTTTCGTCTTTTCCCCAAACGAGAGCTTTCATAGTCATAAGATCGACTACTCCACGGAACTCTGATTCTTTTCCAATAGGATACATCATGATTATAGGAGTGGCGCCAAGTCGATCACGGATTTCACCTACAGTGCCTTCAAAATCGGCTCCTAATTTATCCATTTTATTAATAAAAGTAATACGTGGTACTTTATATTTATCTGCTTGTCTCCACACTGTTTCTGACTGGCTCTGTACACCTTCTTCAGCATCAAAAACCACAACTCCTCCATCAAGAACTCGCAATGAACGTTCTACTTCTGCGGTAAAGTCTACGTGGCCGGGAGTATCTATAATATTAAACCGAACACCTTTCCAAAATGTTGTCGTTGCTGCTGATACGATTGTGATACCTCTCTCTTTTTCTTGTTCCATCCAATCCATCTGAGTATTTCCCTCGTCAATATCACCAATTTTGTAAGATCTTCCTGTATAAAAGAGGATGCGTTCGGTAGTAGTTGTTTTACCTGAATCAATATGGGCGATAATGCCTACATTTCTAATTTTATCAAGAGGTACGTTTCGGTTATCTGTTTTGACAACTTGGGCCATAAATATAATATTAAATCAATAAATCGTAAATTCCAAAAGTTTTGAGCCATATTACCACTTCAGATGAGCGAAGGCTTTGTTTTGATCTGCAAGTTTCTCGGCTTGTTGTCTTTTAGCAACTGCCTGACCTTGGTTTTTTGAAGCTTCTATAATCTCTGTGCTAAGCTTTTGTGCAAATGTGGGAAATTCTTTGTTAGAACGACCTTCGGCAGCCTCAATGATCCAGTTCAAGGCTAAATGCAATCTTCTTTCTTTTCGGACTTCAGTAGGAACCAAGTAAGAGGCTCCTCCAAGTCGGCGTGGGCGTACTTCACGCTCAGGTGTAACATTGTTGATAGCTTTATTCAAGGTAACCATTGAGTCATTTTCTTCAGATTTCAACTGTTCCATGACAGCATACATTACTTTTTGTGCTACAGATTTTTTACCATCAAGCATGATGTAATTGATGAATTTTGCAATCTCAAAACTGTCAAAAACTGGATCAATCTTGACAGCCCGTCTTTTATATTGATGTCGTGGCATAGGTTTTATTTAGTAAAAAGTGATAAAGTCTATAAAGTCTATAAAGATTTTTACTTTATGGACTTTGAACTTTTAGCTTTATAGACTATAAACTAGTTGATTTATAATTATTTTTTTGCTGTTGGTGCCTTTGTTCCGTATTTTGAACGGGATGTTGTACGTTTATCAACACCCGAGGTATCAAATTTATTTCTGACAATATGATACTTTACGCCTGGAAGATCTTTTACTCTTCCTCCGCGCACTAGCACGATGGAATGCTCCGCAAGATTGTGTCCAATACCTGCGATATAGGCAGTAATTTCCATACGATTAGAAAGTCTAACTCTGGCTACTTTTCGAAGTGCTGAGTTTGGCTTTTTAGGTGTCATCGTACGGACTACTGTACAGACTCCTCGTTTCATAGGACTGTCAGTCTCAACATAACGGCGATGGACTGCGTTAAAATTACTCTTGAGCGCTGACGCTCTCGACTTCCGGATTTTCCGTGATCGTTTGTGTTTGATCAGCTGATTGATGGTTGGCATATGATGCTTTTAATTTAGAATCGTATTTATTAATAAGGTCTTCGGTAACAGGAATTAATCTTCCAATTATAACATTCTCTTTCAGCCCTAGCAAGCTATCTATTTGGCCTCTGATTGCTGCCTTGCTCAAAACGTTTGTTGTCTGTTCAAATGATGCTGCTGAAAGCCAAGAGTCTGTATAAATTGCGGCTCGAGTAATACCAAAGATAGAAATCTTTCCAACAGCAGGTCTACCGCCGATGGCGAGTGTTCTCTTGTTCTCGCTTTCAAAGCGAACATGAGACACGACTTCATTTTTGGTAAATGAGGTATCACCTTCATCATCGATAATGACTTTATCACTCATCTTGCGGATGATTACTTCAAAATGTTTATCATGAATACCAATACCTTGAGATTCGTATACTGACTGGATTTCACTTAGTAGATACCGTTGTGCATAACGAATACCTTTAATACTGAGTACATCATGAATATTGAGATAACCTTCTGAAAGTTGTGTGCCTGCTGGAACTAAGTCTCCATCTTTGATGCGTAATTTTTGAGTTGTCGGAATACTAAATTCTTGTACTTCATCATCTTCGCTCGTAGGTGTTACTTTGATAACATACATATCTCGTTCAGTATCTTCTTTCACATTTACTTTTCCAGCAATCTCTGTGATAGGGGATACAACTTTAGGATTGCGTGTTTCAAAGAGTTCTTCTACACGTGGTAATCCTTGGGTAACGTCTGAGATTACGATACCTCCAAAGTGTCGAACACGCATGGTAAGCTGAGTTCCTGGTTCTCCGATAGATTGAGCAGCGACAACGCCTACTGGTACACCAATCTCTACTTCTTTCTGAGTAGAAAGGTCGGTACCATAACAGCGAAGACAAACTCCCACTTTGGAATGACAGAATAATGGTGAGCGTACAAGCATTTTGGTAATCCCTGCTTCTTCTATTTGCTTCAATTCTTCATCCATGATAAGTGTCTGAGCAGGAACAATTATTTTTCCTTCTGCATTTTTCACATCTTCCAGAGTATATCTTCCAATTACCCGTGCCAGAAACTTATCACCTCGATCTCCCGTTGCATTTACTATCAAGCCTTCATCGGTTTGACAATCTTCCATACGGATAATCATATCGTGAGCCACATCGTGAAGCCGTCGAGTCAAATATCCTGCGTCTGCTGTTTTTAGAGCTGAATCAGTGAGACCTTTACGGGCTCCTCTTGCTGAAATGACGTATTCAAAGATGTTGAGACCTTCTCGATAATTTGATTTTGTTGGAACTTCAATGATTTTACCCATTGGGTCGACTACGAGACCTTTGATGGCAGACAGTTGTTTGAGTTGCTCTCGAGAAGCGCGAGCACCTCCTGATTTAATAATGATTTTGACTGGATTTTCTTCATCTATCTCATCCCATGTAAGATCTGCGAGTTTTTCTGTTGTATCAATCCACATTTTATTGGTAATACGTCTTTTTTCTTCAAGGGTAAGAAGTCCTTGATTATAGTTTTCTTGGATTTTTTCAACCTCATTTTCTGTATCTGCAATGATTTCATCTTTATTATCGATGATTTTACAATCGAAAATGGAAACTGAAAGTCCTCCTGAGATTGTTGCTCCCCAAAATCCTAAATCCTTGATTTTATCAATGATTGCTCCGACTTCTACTTGAGTCAAAAATTTGGTAGCTTCAACGATAATCGCTTTGATGTCTGCAGCTTTTACATCTGTGTTATTAAACTGCATGCGTTCTGGCAATGTTTCGTTAAACATGATACGTCCAACGGAGGTCGTAATAATCTCCTCTCCAACTTTTACTCTCATTGGTTCTCGAAGTTTTACTTTATTTAGATGATATCTGCTGATTGCTTCATCTTTAGTACCATACACTTTGAGATCTTCATCTTTTTCGTATTTGAAGTTCTTATCAAGTGTGGTGAGGTAGTAGATGCCAAGTGCCATTTCTTTATTTGGCAATACGATTGGAGAACCATCTGCTGGTTTCAGCAAATTTTGGTAAGGCAACATGCGTGATTTGACTTCATCAATAGACTGTTTTGATAAAGGTACGAAAACACCCATTGCGTCACCGTCAAAGTCGGCATTGTAGCCCGCGCAGACGGTAGGATGCAATTTAATAGCGCTGGTATCAGTAAGTACTGGGAAAAATCCGAGTATTGATAATTTATGCAATGTAGGTGCACGATTTAACAAAATTGGATGATTCTTGGTAATTTCTTCCAGAATGTCATAAATAATCGGTTGTCGCTCTTCAAGATAGTTTTTTGCACTCTTGATATTCGGAGCGAGTCCACGAATAATAATTTCATGTAATAAATATGGTTTAAATAGTTCAAGAGCCATTTCTTTTGGAAGTCCACACTGGTCAATGCGTAATTCTGGACCTACGATGATAGTAGAACGTCCGGAATAGTCTACGCGTTTACCCAGTAGGTTTTGTCGGAAACGACCTTGCTTACCGCGAAGAATGTCAGAAAGTGATTTTAATTTTTTGGCTGTCCGACGTGTTTGAGAACGACCACGTGATTTTTGCAAATCAAGGAGTGAATCAACTGCTTCCTGAAGCATGCGCTTTTCGTTGCGTAAAATAATTTCAGGAGCTCCGAGTTCGATAAGTTGATTCAAACGGATATTTCGATTTATGACACGGCGGTATAAATCATTCAAATCTGAAGTCGCAAATTTCCCTCCAGGAAGTTGTACAACTGGTCGAAGATCTGGCGGAATAACAGGTAATACTGATACCAGCATCCATTCAGGTTTGATATTACTTTTTATGAATGACTCAATAATACGGACTTTTTTTAAGAGTTTACTTCTTTTTTCCCCTTTTGTTTTTGCCAATTTGGCAAGAGTATTGGAAAGATGTTTCTTCATATCAGATTCTGCAAGAAGCTGATGAAGAACTTCTGCTCCCATTCCGACATTTACGAAATCTTCAAGACCCTGATCCTTGAGAAATAGATAATCTTCTTCTTCAAGAGTATCAAAGGGACGAAGAGTCTTTACAACTTTTATAAGGCGATCATATACGGCCACTCTTTGAGCTTTTAATTCAACAAATTTGTCTGAAAGGCGTCTAAATTGTTCTCGTTCTTTTAGATCTATTTCTTGGATAGTAAGTTCACGTTGTTCAGCATTGGTGATTTTTTTCTCACTTGCATCTCTTTCTGCAGAATATTCAGTTTGAAGTTTTTTCTTTTCGTTTTCGTACCATTCTTCTTGTATCTCAACTTCTTTCGAACGAAGATCCTCGAGTGCTTGAGCCACATCTTTCTGTCTATCTTTGTTTACATCGATGACAAGGAATAAAGCATAATACACAATACGTTCCATTGTCTGGGTGGGAATATCAAGAATGATAGAAAGAGGAGATGACGCACCCTTAAAATACCAAATATGAGCGACTGGGGTCGCGAGTTTGATATGACCCATACGCTCACGTCGGACTACAGAAGAAGTCACTTCGACTCCGCAGCGATCACAAACAATGCCTTTATATCGGATTCTTTTGTATTTACCGCAGTAACATTCGTAATCTTTTGTTGGTCCGAATATCCTTTCGTCAAAAAGCCCGTCTTTTTCAGGACGGAAAGTGCGGTAGTTTATAGTTTCAGGTTTGGTTACTTCTCCATGCGACCACCCCAACATATCCTCGGGTGAAGCAAGTCGAATTTTAAGGCCAGTAAAATCTAGCATTTTAAGGTCATCCATAGGTGTGTTGATTATTCGATATAGTCAATTGATAATCCAAGCGCATTTAGTTCTTTGACAAGAACATTAAAGGATTCAGGTACATTTGATTGTGGAATGTCCAAACCTTTAATGATGGCTTCAAATGATTTCTGTCTACCACGTACGTCGTCTGACTTAATGGTAAGCATTTCTTGAAGAGTATTCGGCACGCGGTGCGCTTCAAGTGCCCAAACCTCCATCTCTCCAAATCTCTGACCTCCCATTTGTGACTTACCGCCGAGAGGCTGTTGGGTGACAAGTGAGTATGGTCCGACCGATCGTGCATGAAATTTGTCTTCCACCATGTGGATGAGTTTCATAATGTATCCGATGCCGACGAGTACTGGTCTCTCAAATGGTTGGCCTGTCGTAGCATCATAGAGAGTTCTTTTACCATCGGTTGGAAGTCCAAGTTTTTTCATTTCATCAAAGATAAAATCCTCTTTTATCTTTTCAAAAACAGGAACTGAGATATGTACACCATTTTTCATGGCAATCCATCCCAGTATTGTCTCAAAAAGCTGTCCGAGATTCATACGAGCAAGAATGGATAGAGGAGAGATAATAATATCTACTGGTGTTCCATCTTCAAGAT
>CAZPYR010000025.1:9079-15640 GCA_964590815.1 uncultured Gammaproteobacteria bacterium
GATAAGGCATATCATATTCTGGTAGTACTCGAGCAATGACCCCTTTATTACCATGGCGTCCTGCAAGTTTATCTCCTACTGTAATCTTACGGAGTTGAGCTACTCGTACAAGAATCCTCTTGAGAATACTAGGCTCAAGTTCGTTAGGATCTTTTTTAGCATCAATGATATCAATATTTACGACTGTACCTCGGTCTCCATATGGCATACGAAGAGAGGTGTCTTTGACATCTTTGGCTTTTTCTCCGAAGATAGCACGAAGTAGTCTTTCTTCAGCTGTAAGTTCTCGCTCACCTTTTGGAGCTACTTTACCAACAAGGATGTCTCCACCTTTTACTTCTGTACCGACAAGCACATATCCATCTTTATCAAGATTCTGAAGCACTTCTTCTCGGACATTTGGAAGATCTCGGGTGAGTTCTTCAGGTCCAAGTTTAGTATCGACCAGATCCGCAACATATTCCTCACTTGAGATTGAGGTAAAAATATCTTGTTTCAGTAACCGTTGAGATATTACAAAACCGTCTTCGTAGCCTAAACCTTTGAGTGATGTATAAGCTATGACAAGGTTTTGTCCTAGTCCCAACTGGCCATCTTCGGTAGAGGGTCCATCTACAAGCAATTCCCCTTTTTTAAGTTTCTGTTTTGGTTCAACTCGTGGTCTTTGATCAAATGCGACATCTTTATTTGTACGATCATAGCGTTTTAAATTGTATTCGTATTTTTTACCTGACTCACCTTTAAAGACAACTTTTTGACCGTCAACATAGTCTACAGTTCCTGCTTCTGGAGCGCGAATTGTACGTCCAAGTTCGGATGCTACTACCTGTTCCATACCTGTACCTACGAGTGGAGCCTGTGGTTTAATAAGCGGTACTGCCTGACATTGCATGTGGCTTCCCATGAGAGCACGACTTGCGTCATCGTTTTGTAGAAACGGAATCATTGCTGCAGAAATACCAATTGCTTGACGAGGCGAGATATCAATATAATCAACCTTATCAACTGTAACTTCTGCTACATCTCCCTTATATCGGGCGACTACTGCATCATCAGTAAGAATTCCATTCGCATCCACAGTCACATTTGCTGAAGTAATATAGTACTTTTCCTCATCGTCGGCCTGTAGATATTCCATTTCATCTGATACACGCGCAATTATTTTATTGCCTTTCTTTTCTTTAATTATTTTTTTATAAGGTGTTTCTAGAAATCCATAATCATTGGCACGTGCATACAATGCCATATATGTAACAACACCAATGTTTGGACCTTCTGGTGAACGAATGGGGTCAATGCGTCCATATTGTGAAGCAGAAATATCTCGGATGGAAAATGAAGCTCTTTGTTTTTCAATACCACCTGGTCCACCTACCGTAATTCTTCGTAAATTATCAAGTTCTGAAAGAGGATTCGTCTGATCAACGATTGTTGAAAGTTGACTTGTTTTATAGAAAATATTGATTGTTGCAATAAGAGGTTTATTATTTAATACCTGTGAAGGTGTCGGATTTACATCACTGGTAATTAAACTCATACGCTCTTTGACTTCTTTTTCAACACGGATCATCCCGGCACGAATACCATACATTCCAATAAGCTCTCCCACGGTACGAAGGCGACGATTACCAAGATGATCTATGTCATCAAATTGGCCTTGAGCTTTAGTAAGTTTAATAAGATATTTTAGACCTTCAAGAACATCTTTTTTAGTGAGTAGATGATTTTCAGGTGTATTATCTATATTTAGTTGAAGTTTTTTATTGATTTTGTAACGTCCGACTTTGCTTAGAGAGTATCTTTTTGGATCAAAGAAAAGAGTGTTGAGTGTTTTATATGCATTTTCTAATATAAGAGGTTCCCCGGGTTTTACTTTGCGATAGAATTCAAGCACTGCTTCATCTCGGTTTGAGGTTTTGTCTTTCTTCAAAGTTGGTGTGATGTATCGTTCGATAAGATCGGGATCAAGATCGCGGAAGTGGTTCATCAGCTCGGTGTTGCTTTCACCCTCAAATAATTTGAGAAATACTGATGCCAGCATTTTACGTCGTTTATTAATTTTTACTTCTAGAATTCCGTATTTGTTTATATTTATATCAATCCATGAACCAATATAAGGTCGAATCTCTGCATTGTAAAGAGTCATGCCTGTAGCTTTATCAATCTCTGCTGTGAAATACATACCAGGCGAACGCACTATCTGACTGATGACTGCACGTTCTATACCATTGATGATAAATGTTCCTTTATCTGTCATGATTGGTAGATTGAAAAAGTAAACATCTTGGGTTTTAGATTTACCTGTTTTTTTATTCTCAATTGTGAGTTTTAGATAGACGGGAAGATCGTAAGTAAGCTTTTTTTGAATACAAAGATCTAAATCGTATCGGGGTTCGCCAAAAATAAGATCTTCAAAATGGAGAGTAAGTTTTTTACCAGTGTAATCTTCTATAGGGAAAAATTCTTGTACAATTTCTTTAAGGTCTGTGTCGAGAAACTTTTGCCAGAATTTTTTTTGTACTTCTATGAGATTGAAGTCGTTTAAGTGTGATTCTTCCGTGCCGAGAACAATTCTTTTACTAGAATTAGAGGAGTTAGAGAGATTTGATTTGGGTGTCATTTGTTTTTTAAATTTTTACCAATAAATAAAAAGACCCCTTAGATCAGGGCGAATTGGATTACTATACTATATTGACTATTCTTTGTCAATATGAAAGTAATGTAGGAAATATGTCATGGATTGGTAACTATAAGTACTAAAAAGGTCGGTCTACGCAATGATTTTATTTTTCAGGCTTTTCTAATAGTCTAAATGATATGTTGCGCTATACTGAAAATGCTGCTAATTGTTGTTTGAAATCAGACATAACGATATTAACTGTGATTTTAAAGCAGATATCTTACAAAAATAGCAACAGGGTATTACTGAAAGCCTATGTGAGAAACGTGGAGAGACAAATCTCGAAAGTCTTTTGAATCTGGAATATAGTCTGAGGGCTTATATGTCTTTGTCGCATATAAAGTGATTATATTCAGTCTTTTCTTTAATTTATTGCGTAAGTTTATACGCGAAGTAGAATGTTTTTCATTGGTGAATTTCATATCACCAGCAAAGGCTCCATTGATATAAATTTTCAAATGCTGTTCTCCCACAATGGATTGTCCGGATATTGTAAAACTCTTTTTATTGATGTCATTTAAGCTGAGAAAAACGCGGGTTGTTTTTCCCATCATCCAGCGTGCTTTCTCAGCTGGCTCTGCTGGACTCCAACCATCACCTATGAGAATTTCGGGATAGGTGGAATCAAATTTTATAAAAGATATTTCTGTATGAGTTGGCCGTCGTTGCCACAATGTATACTTTTTATCAGTTTTTATTTTAGTAAACCCGGTGTTTTTTAATAACTGAGACGAATCGTTTGAAAAGGGTTCGTTCATTTTGAGTACTGAATATCGTACATCATATGTGTTTAATACCTCTATAAGCTGATCTTTTTTGATTTCCTCAGTAATAGTTTTCGTATCTTTTTCATTGATATCTACAATCTGTGCTATAGGGTTAAGTAGTGGGTTTTTTGTATAGTAAGAATAAATTGTATTGGGTACGCGCCCTGCATAAATACCAAATATTGGATGATGATGAAATAATTGTGCATAGCTTGACCAATGAGTATGATAATGTCCATAGTTTTTAATGGAATCACGTATGGAAAAGGGAATTTCTAAAAGAGGAGTTTTTTCTTGTTGATCAAGGTATTCATAAATTTTGATAGGCAGATCAACTTGAGGTGGTCTTTGCATTGGAATCGATTGATCTATCATGCAAATTATAAAAATAAAAGTAAGAAAAACATACTGTTTTTTTCGTGTTTTGTTTTTTAAAAGGTACTGAAGTGTGTAGGCTAGTACAATGGTGCTCAAAAAAATAAAGGGCACGATAAAACGGCCAGGAGATCGAACCATTTGTAATAATGGTGTATATGCAATCGCCAGATAGGGAAGAGGCACATGTGTGTTTATCCCAAAAATTTGCAAAGTGGGTCCGAGCGTAAGTATAAAAAAAGAAGCAATTGTCAAGCCAAGTGCTTTTAACTCGCGAGGAAGTCTTTTTCTAAAAATAACATAAGCTACGAGTCCATATAAAATGAGAGCTCCCGGATATGTGAAGTTCTCAAATATGTTTTGAATATATGTATATCGTTGACCTAGTAAATTTACGGTATAACGATAAAATGGGTTGAGAGAACTAGGGATAAGTATTGTAATTAAATCCGCAGAGAAAGCAACCATGTCGTGTATATTTTTAGGTTTATCAATGCTACGTCTTGAGATGATGCTAGAAACCTCTGTAAGCCATGGTAGAAGTATTAAGACGGCAGTACATACGCCAATAAGTAAGTATAGCCAGTTTTTTTTGAGAATATACATAGACGATTTATAAAAGAATATTAAGAGCAGTGCCGCCATAATACCGTACATCACAGTAAAATAGAGGTTTGTCAGCGTAAATAGTACAAAAGAAAGACCCAACGCAATAGACCACTTAATTTTTTCTTTTAATGCTGTTTCGGGTGTATGTAGTAATTTGATCACACAAATACTGGTAAGCGGAAAGAGATATAGGGCAATATATGTCGGATGCGCAGGTAGCCTCAGTGAAACGAAGGGTGTATAAGCAAAAATGATGGTAGCGATATATGCAATAAGCTTGGGTATCTGGAGTATGCGGAGTAAATAATACATACACAGGCCATTTAGCCATATGCTCAGAAGTACAATTATGATAAACGACTGATGTATGTCAAGGAAATTTCGTAAGATGAGAAAATAGAAACCATTTATTGGTGCCACATCATCGAGTGCAAATCTCCATCCAAAGGGATATAAAACCTGTGTAGTCATGGCAAACGGATTGGAAAAAGTAAGGATATTCTGCCGTACTGTTTCTGCTATGAATTCGTATACTGGGTACTCTCCCTGTAAAACTAATTTTGAAGGGTCGGATTGGGTAATAAGTTGGCTATAGAGAGGTCTATATAAAAAAAAACTGATACCAATAAATCCGAAGATGAATAGTAATAATTTAAGTGTAGAAGAGTACTTGGTGATCATACATAATTACAGTAACAGATTTAGAAGCAATGCTCGTTTGCTTATTTTGCTTCTTCCTTTTTATTTTCTTCGTTGGGTGTGTTGGTGAGTCCTTGAAGTATTTGGAAAAGTCCTTCTAAATCATGTTCCAGTGACTCGGAACTCTGGAGAAGAGAGTGAAGCGTCTTTCGACCTTTTTTAGTGGCGAAAAGATATAGTAATGTGCCACCAGCAACGGCGCCCAAAGAAAAACCGGACCAGAAATTATGTGAATCAGGCTTTTTTATATTATTCATTTTTTTTACGATTATTGTAAAGATCTACTATCTTCATGATTGTTTTGAATCCATTGATAAAGCCAGTAGCTTCACCTAGGCCATGCTGTAAACCAACACCTATAGAATCAAATCCTTTAACTATTTTGTTAACGCTTGTTAGCGTTTTTTTTAATTCTATCAATACTAATACAAGTTGTATTCCAACTACGGTAAGAAAAATGGTAGAAATGCTCAAAACAATAAGGAGGAGAATTTGAATGGTATCCATAATATTATTATAATTGTTATTCGATCAAGGTGTTGACGAGTTCTTGAGGGAGATATTAGTCTTGAATGACTATTTAACCCGTTAGCACAATGTAATTAACGCTGTGAATTTTTATGTTTTGAAGCCCAATAATTACTAGCTTCTAACAGGCTATCAAACGTTCCAGCGTCTTGCCACTCGCCATCCACTATACTGACTTTTAATTCTTTACGTTCCAAATATTGATTCATAACATCGGGTATTTCTATCTCACCACGAGTTGAAGGTTTTACATTCTTGGCAAACTGCGAAGCACGATTATCAAAGATATATATACCAGGCACTGCATATTCGCTCTTCGGGTGTTCGGGTTTTTCTATAATTGACAAAACGTTATGATTATTATCAAATTCGACTACTCCATATCGTTGAGGATCGGAGACTTTCTTGGCAAACACGTGTCCTCCTGTTTTAAAATTTTGAATATCTTGGCTAAAGTCATAGTCAAAAATATTATCACCCAGAATCATAGTTACATTATCTCCTCCTATAAAATCTTCCCCCATGATAAAGGCGTCAGCTAGGCCTTTAGGTTCTTCTTGAATCTCATAGGTAAACTTGGCTCCGAAATCACGGCCTGTACCTAGTAAATTTAAAAAATGTCCTGCGTATTCAGGCGCAATGATGATTAAAATATCGGTAATACCCGCCGTGGTAAGCGTCTCGATAGGGTAAAAAATCATCGGCTTGTTGTAAACAGGCAACAATTGTTTTGAAGTGATTTTTGTAAGTGGCCGTAGACGAGTTGCTCTCCCACCAGCAAGAATAATGCCTTTCATATTAGGGTAATATTAATATTTTTAGTAAAAATAAGATAGTAAAGCCAATGAGGACATATTCTAACACAATTTTAAAATGAATGGAGTCTTCAATAATATGGTGATA
>CAZPYR010000026.1:0-15451 GCA_964590815.1 uncultured Gammaproteobacteria bacterium
ATATTCTCGTGAGCTTTTTTTGATAGCATGTATCTTTATCTTAAGAGAAAAAATACAAACTTGCAACATTTTCATCAGGTCTTTACGATGGGCTAACTTTTGTGTTTTATCCTTGTGAGTATGTAACACATTTAGATTTGGGAAGAATATGGGTATGTATGGATTACTCGTTTACTTTTTATATTTTCTCTTCTTGATTATGGGATTTTTAGATGGATTGCCTATCTTCAAGAACAACCGTCTCATAAAGATGGGGAAAAAATATTATCTTGCTAGATAAATAGTATCCGAGTTATAAATTATTACAATTTTATGCCAGGAAAAAAGCACCTACGTGGAGTAGGAAAAAAAGAACAAAAAATGTACGAGCATATAAAGGAAAGTGGCAAAAAACGGTATGGTAAAAAAGCTGAGGAAATAGCCGCACGTACGGTGATGAAACATCATAAAAAAGAAGGCCATGATAAAGGTGAGTAACTGATAAAATATGTTGTGTAATTAGCAATTAAAAAAAACAATATGGCACAACTAACAGCTTATATCGGTCTCAACGGTCAATGTCGTGAGGCAATGGAATTTTATAAAAAATGCCTAGGTGGTGAATTACAAATCATGACTTTTGGTGACTCTCCCCTCGGGAAAGATATGTCTTCTGAAATGAGCAATAGAATCATGCATTCGGCTTTAATAAAAAAAGATTTTCTACTTATGGCATCAGATATGTCTTATGATGAGGGATATAAACCAGGTAACAATGTTAGCCTTTGCCTTGTTTGTTCCAGTGAGGATGAAGTACAGACTTTATTTAAAAATCTTTCAGAAGGAGGTCATGTGCGTCATTCCTTAAAAAAAGAATTTTTTGGAACTTACGGAGATCTCACTGATAAATATGGCTTTAATTGGATGTTTCAATATTCGCCCGAAAATAAGTAAGGTCAAAAGAGTGTGATATATATCCTTGTACATTGCCAAGAAGAAGGTAACATAGGAGTATGTGGAATTTTTTGAGTTCATTATTTACTCCTATGGTCCCTGTTCCTCAAATATCAGCTGATGATTTAAAACAAATACTCGATTCAAAAATGTCGATAGTTCTTATTGATGTGAGAACACGTTCTGAGCTGAGTAGAGGAAAAATTCCAGGATGTATTAGCATACCTCTTGATGAACTAGAAGCAGTTATAGAACAAAAAGTGCCTGAGAAGGATACGCCTCTATATCTATATTGTCTGAGTGGAACACGTAGTGATAAGGCTGGCCATTTTTTACTTCAAAAAGGGTATACGTCAGTAAAAAGTCTCACAAGCGGTATGCTCATGTGGCGATATAAAAAATATCCTATTGAGTAGGTTTATTCAGTCCATTCATCAGGTGTTACAGACATTTCCATAAGTATCATACCCGCGCCAGTTGGGTCACTCACGGTTGCGATGCGGCCCACAGAAATATCTTTACTTTCCATATATACGTGGCCTCCGAGTTTTTTTACCTTTGCAACTGACTCGTCAAGATTCTTGACAGTAAAATATACCATCCAGCATGGGGGCATACCGGCCATTTCAGGAAGAATGGGGAAGATTCCTCCATTACTCCGTCCTTTATTTTTAACTACCGTATATCCTTCCATTTCTTTTGGTTGTTCAAATGTCCAACCAAAAAGTTTACCATAGAACATTTTTGCAGTCTCCATATCACGAGTATATAATTCATTCCAACACATAGCTCCCATTGTATTTACGATACGAGCGCCAATGTGTTTTTTAGGTTGCCAGATACTTACATTTGCCCCAGTCGGATCTTGAATAGTTGCCATCCGACCTGAGTCCAGAACATCCATGGCTGGCATAGTGATTTTTCCACCTAATTTTTCGACCTGTGACACTATTTCATCAACATTGTCTACAGAAACATAACTACTCCAAAAAGATGGCATAGAAGCTTCAAAAGTAGGGCTTCCACCTGCGACATCATGACCATCAAGATAAAACATGGTGTAATCTGGACGTCCTTTGCCTGTTGGCATATCTAGACTTGTCCAACCAAATAAAGATTCAAGAAATTTTTTTGATGTCTGTATATCTTTTGAAAAAATATCACACCAAGAAAATGTTCCGTGTGGGTATTTTGTGACTGTGTAAGACATATATTTATTCTAAGTGATAATGAGGCCATTATATAAAAAAAAGTCATCCGCAGACAAACGCAAATTGTTATACTACCTTTGTGAAAACTTTTTATTGGCTTCTTGCCAATTCTCTCATAGCGGGTGTAACCAACAGTTTTGTTTGGTTTGTTGTGACATTTTGGTTATATTTAGAAACAAAATCGGTACTTGCTACTTCCTATTTAGCGGGTCTTTACTTAGTAGCAACTGCTTGTTCAAGCATATTGTTTGGTTCTATGGTAGATCATCATAAAAAGAAAACAGCTCTTATCATTTCGAGTATAGCCACACTTATTTTTTTTATCGCTGGTCTTGTTTTTTATCTTGTAACTCCTGAGGAATCTTTTTCGTACGTACATAGTTTGCAACTCTGGATTTTAGTATTTTTGCTTATGGGTGGGGTAATAGCAGGAAACATACGTAATATCACTTTACCTACAACTGTTACTATTTTGGTTTCTGAAAAAGACAGAGATAAGGCAAATGGGCTTTCAGGATCGATGATGGGAATAGCATTTTCTATTACATCTTTTGCAAGCGGCTTAGTGTTGGGTTTTTGGGGTATACAATCAGCTCTCATTATAGCGGTTATTATGACAGCAGTGGCTCTTGTTCATGTCTATACCATCTCGATTCCAGAAAAAGATATAGTACATATTGAAGGACAACCTAAGCTTGATATTAGAGGTACAATCAAAACTATACAAGGTGTTCCGGGCCTTTTTGCCCTGATATTTTTTGCAGCAATCAATAATTTTTTAGGCGGTGTATTCATGTCCCTTATGGATGCTTATGGTCTTACCTTAGTAAATGTGCAAACATGGGGAATTTTATGGGGATTTCTAAGCATGGGTTTTATCTTAGGGGGGATTATCATATCTAAAGTAGGGCTTGGAGTGAACCCGCTTCGTACACTTTTTCTGGCAAATATAGCAATGTGGATATCATCTATATTTTTTACTATCCAACCTTGGATTCTGTTACTTGCTATTGGTATGTTTGTTTGGATTTGTCTTATGCCCTTTGCGGAGGCTGCTGAGCAAACTGTTATACAAAAAGTAGTTCCTGCAGAGAGACAGGGAAGAGTATTTGGGTTTGGTCAAAGTGTAGAACAGGCAGCATCACCACTTACGGCTTTTTTGATAGGCCCACTTGCTGAATATTTTTTTATTCCATTTATGACAACCGGAGTGGGTGTAGATTTAATTGGTGATTGGTATGGTGTAGGCCAAGGGAGGGGAATTGCTCTTGTCTTTTCAGTCGCGGGGGTACTTGGCTTGATTGTTACTATTATTGGGTTTAACTCTAAATACTATAAATTACTTTCTAACAAGTATTTAGGGGAATAATTATTTAGTCCCCTTACGAAGGCTCTCACATGCATTACCGTCTTTATCGCCATCAAGACGATTTAAATCGTTGCCCGTGCCACCAACTTTTTCAAAAAATGTCTGAGCCTCAGGTTGAGTTGTAAAATCTGCACAATTGTAATCATCTGCTTTTTTACCTTCAGACGTATCTGTCGTAATATTGCCTAATTTATCAAAGAGTAAATTCCCTTTTTCATCACGGCCAATTTGAGATTCTTTAAATGATTTTGTTTCAATAAGTTTCTGTACATCAAAATCATTTTTTGTAGCTTCAAGTCCAAGTGCTGCAAGAAGTGCAATAAAGGCAATAGCAAGAACAATACGCATTTTCTCCCAGACTACAAATAAAACCGCGACTATTGCCAGCAGTATAACTATAAGGGCTAATCTAAATTTACGATTACTACGTAGTTTTGCGAAAGTCGATTGTTTTTTTTCTATTGTTGGATTAGTTGGGTTTTCAGTATCAGCCATACGGCATATATTACAATATTCTGTAAGAGAATACAAGGATCTGTGTCACCATGGTATGATATATGTATATGTTAAATCTCAACTCACTCATGGTCGGAACCATGCAACCCAAGGTTATGTCTGAATTTTATGAAAAAGTATTTGGTAAAAAGCCTGATATGTCGGAAGATGGCTGGTCTGGTTGGCAGGTAGGAGCTTCTTTTTTTGGCTTAGGCCATCATTCAAAGATGGGAGAAAAGACCACAGAAGCCGGTCGTATTATGTTTAACTTGGAAACAAAAGACGTAAAAGGCGAGTTTGACAGAATAAAATCAACAGGCGCCGAAGTGATTAAAGAACCTTATGAAATGGGGCCTATGTGGATTGCGACTTTTGCAGATCCCGATGGAAATTATTTTCAGCTCATGAGCCCATGGGAAGATAGTAAGTAATCTATGGAAAAAAGTATGTTCAAGAATAAAGTGTACGATCTATGTAATCAAATACCAAAAGGCAAAGTGGCGACATATGGTCAGCTTGCAAGCATGGCAGGTAGTCCCGGTGCCGCTCGTGCTGTTGGGATGTGTATGAAAACCAATCCAAACGCACCTCATACTCCCTGTCATCGAGTAGTGGCTTCAAATGGTAAACTCACTGGATACTCTGGTGGCAATGGTGTCTCAACAAAAAAAGAGATGCTTATAAAAGAAGGGGTGTCATTTGTCGGTGATACAGTAAATTTAGCAGTTTCTGGCTGGAATCCTTCCTGAAAATGTCAAATACACGTTATGTTGCATTCCTTCGGGGAATCAATGTCGGAGGAAAAATGGTGAAGATGGAAAAACTTCGTGTACTTCTTGAATCCATGGATTTTAAGAATGTAAAAACACTCCTGAATAGCGGAAATGTTGTGTTTGATGCAGATCAAACTGATATTGATTTGCTTACTTCTCTATTAGAAACAAGATGCGAAAAAGAGTTCGGATTTCACATTGATATTCTTATACGTCGCATGATCGAGTTGCAGGAGCTTGTAAAATCTAAACCTTTTGAGGGTATACCTATTTCACCACAAATGCGTTTCTACATCACCTTTTTTTCTGAGAATAAACCTTTAGCATTGAAAATGCCCTACGAGTCTGAAGAAAAAAACTTTCAAATAGTAGCAGTAGGAAAAGGCTATGTAGTAAGTGTTATTACTCTTTCTACCAACACGAACACGACAGACATGATGAAATTCCTTGAAAAAGAATTTGGTAAACGAATTACGACTCGCAATTGGAATACTGTGCTGAGAATTGTCTCTTTAGGCTAATTTATTTCAATACATCAATAAGCTCTACTTCAAAAATAAGTGTTGAATTTGCAGGTATGGGACCCGTTGCCCGATTTCCATAGCCCATTTCTGGTGGAATAGTAAGTTTTCTTTTGCCGCCTACCTTCATGCCCACAACACCTTCATCCCAGCCTTGAATGACCTGTCCAACTCCAATTTGAGTCTCAAATGGTTCTCCTCGATCATATGAGCTATCGAATTTTGTGCCATCGGTAAGGGTTCCGTTGTAGTGGATGACAATATTATCGCCACTGACTACTTCTTTACCTGTTCCGACTTGGATATCTTCTATTTTTAATTTAGTAGCTTGAGATTGTGAATTGGTTGAAGGAGCCATAGTTTCTGTTTTGGGTTTATTGTTGCCAAAGATAAAGAAGCCAATAACTAAAGCAACAAGAATTAATAATGCAATTATAAGTGTTTTTGGATTTGACATACGTATTATATTACACAGTCTTTGGCTTTTTTGCAAAAAAAGAAGTGTCTGGTATACTTTTCTCATATGAATATCAACTGGTTATCGGGATTTGTAGCATCATTTATGGGCTTGCTACTTGGATATTTGTGGTACTCTGTTTTATTTGCTAAGCAATGGCAGCAGCTCTCAGGTGTCACTGATGTTCAGCTTCAAAAAGGTATGGCAAAAAGGGCAATAGGATCATACTTTTTTACCCTCATCATGTCTCTCAATCTTGCCGCTTTTATAGGAGCAGATGCGACACCTCTTTTCGGTCTGTTGGCAGGTCTAGCTGCAGGGTTGGGTTGGGTAGCTATGGCTTTTGGAAGTAACTATCTCTTTGAGCACAGACCTTTTAAATTGTATTTAATCAATGCAGGATATAATGTGGCGCTCCTTTGTGCGATGGGACTTATTATTGGTATATTTTAAAAACCTGCAGAAAAAGTACATTCCTATATTGTAGAATAAAATGAATGAAAATTAAATTTTTAGGCGCAGCTGGTACTGTTACAGGTTCAAGTTATGTTCTTACTTCCGGTTCTGGTCGATCTGTCTTAATTGATTTAGGCATGTTTCAAGGTCTTCCTGAAATTGACAAACTTAATTATCTTCCGTACGAATATGACTGTAGCACACTAAGTGGAGCAATACTAACCCATGCTCATCTTGATCATTGTGGGAGGCTACCAATACTTGTACCTCGAGGATTTAAAGGTGATATCTGGATGACGCCATCTACAAAAGATCTTACAGCATTATCTCTTATGGATAGTGCCAGAATAGCTACTGAAGATAAAACAAAAGTACTGTACGATCAACAGCTCGCAGAAAAAACCATAACATATTTTAAAACAATTGATTATAGGAGAGCTTTTCAAGTAGGTGATTTTCGTATTTCGATGCGGGATGCTGGGCATATACTAGGTTCTGCCATACTAGAAATTGAAGATTTGAAATCAGATACTCCATTGAAGAAACTTGTATTTAGTGGCGACTTGGGAAATACTCCAGAAGATCTTACCAAGGAAACTGAGATGATTGATTCGGCAGATGTGGTGGTTATGGAGTCAACATATGGAGATCGGCAGCATCCGGATGCTGATCCGGCAGAGATGATTCAATCGGAAATTAATGCAGTTGAGACTTTGGGAGGCACTCTCCTTATACCTGCGTTTGCACTGGAGAGAACTCAAGAATTACTTCATATCATTATGCACTTGAAAGAGGAGGGAAAAGTTAAGTCTGAAACGCCAATCATTCTTGATAGTCCTATGGCAGAAAAAGCAACTGAAATCTATATGGATTATCCAGATGTATTTAATCATCACATACAAAATGATTTCAAAAGAGGATCTCTTTTTAATTTTCCAGGACTTGAGATCATCATGCGCAGTGCGCAGAGTGAAGCTATACATAGGCGTAAAGGACCCAAAGTGATTCTTGCTGGAAGTGGCATGATGACGGGAGGTAGAGTCGTGCATCATGCAAAGCGTTTACTTCCTTTGGCCACAACAAGACTGCTCATTGTCGGATATCAAGGAGAAGGTACTTTGGGACGAGAGCTGATGGAAGGTAAAAAAGAGGTTGTGATTGAAGGCATCCGTATACAGGTTATGGCAAAAGTAAGTGTAACTCACGCAATGAGTTCACATGCCGATCAGAGCCAATTACTTACATGGTTGGGACATATCAAAAATGTTAAAAAAGTTTTTTTGACACATGGTGAAGATACTTCTCGTATTGCGCTTTCTGAGAGAATTAAAAATGAGCTTAATATCATTAAAATAGATTTACCTCTTCTTAATCAGGAAATTACATTCTGATATCATTTTTTTACCAAGCTTGTAAAGAGCTGCGCACAACTGTTGCCAAAACAAGCACCACAACTATAAGTGTGATTTCCTTCGATTGCATGACGATGCACAGTTGAATTTAGCCACCATTGCATAATTTTTTCTTCAGATTCGTAATGCGCCATATTCTCTGTAATCCAGTAAGGTAAATTCATGGCATAAAAACCCGCATGGACATTGTGATTTGTAAAAATTTCATCATAGAGTTGAGGTGCTCGTGTATTTGCAATATTACAAAGATATTCATTTTTCTCAAGAGCGGGTAATTGTAGCCCTTTACGATGCTCATTAATAAGAACCAATAGCTTTTCTCCACTGAGCGAGCGAACAGGTGGCGTAACCGTAGACTGCGTTGGTATCGAAGAAGTTTGGGGAGTAATGGTAACGGGAGTTACTGTTTGGGTAGGTATAGAAGTCGGATTAAGATCCTTTTTTTGTTGAGTTGGCTGTGGTGTCTGTCTGGCTTTCGTAGTCTGAACAAAGTGTGTAGGGCCTGGGGTGAAAGTAGGTGATATCTCGAGCCAAATGCCTTTATGTTGAATTTGGGCTTGAAGTTGGGTGTTTGTAAATTCTTGACTATATCTTACATACTCACGATTTTCAGATTGGTATATTGCTAAACCTTCAGCAATAAGGCGTGTATTTAAAAATGACATATCGGATTGAAAAACATACCTTTCCAGTGGTTCAACTTCTATTTCTTCAGTATCACCTGTAGTTACGAGGAAAACTGTAGTTTTTTCCAACATTTTTTTTACGGTATCTAGTATTTTCTCTTCATGATGATTGAAATACCTGCGAAGTTGTTCATCTGTTGGTATCTCCAATCCAATCAAATGCACTAGTACAGATTTTCCATTAACTTCAACAGTCAGCATGTCTGGTGCCAATACTTCTTTTACAATAGCAGGAACAACTGCAATTTCTAATGAATAATTATTGCTTGGAGTTGGGGTTATAGAAGTTTGTATACCTTTTATACTTTTTTCCAAAATACCAAAAGAGGTTGTTGCAGTAGGTAATGATGATGAATGTACGGATTGTTGTGAATGGGTAATTACTCTTATGGTAAAGGTACCGCTTACGATAATAGCAGAAATAATTACCAAAAATTTAAGCATCTGTTTAATCATATCAAACAAACGTAAGCAATAATCCGTAGGATACTGAGAATAAATTGGTAAAATGAGTTCTTACATGATTGAAAGTTATGATACATATAATCGTTAGATGAATAATCGGCCTATCAAAATTCTCGTTGCAGATGACGATCTTTCTATTTTGGAAGTTATTGATCTAATGCTAACTGATGAAGGCTATGTAGTAGAAACAGTGAGTGATGGGGAAGAAATATATAAAATTGAAAAAGATTTTCCCGATCTTATACTCCTTGATATCTGGATGTCTGGTATGGACGGGCGAGATATATGTAAATATATCAAAAGTCAGGAGCATTTGAAACATATCCCTGTCATACTAATTTCGGCAAATAAAGATACTGCAATTATTGCTACTGAATCGGGAGCAGATGATTTCATAGCAAAGCCGTTTGAGATGGAAGAACTTCTTTCCAAAGTGCGTCATTTTATAACCAAGCTATAATTATTTGATATAATAAAGAGCATGAGAAAGCTCTTAAACCGTATAATATCTGCCATAGATTTACCTCCTTTAAATGTTACATACTATCTTATTGGTGGACAAATCGTTGTATTTGCCATTACTTTGATGTACCCTGCTTATCAAGATTCGTTTAGTCTACGCGGTAACTTAGTAGTGGCTGGTGAATGGTGGCGAATTATAACTTTTTTATTTCAGCCATTGGTTTCTGATATCCTATTTGCGGCCTTTACTTGGTATCTGTTTTATATTTACGGCATTACACTTGAGCGGTGGTGGGGCGCAACTCGGTTTCTCCTTTACATATTGATTTCTATTGTTGGAACTGTACTTCTATCTTTTATATTTCCTCAAACTATTTTTTCAAACGGATATATCTTTAATTCAATGTTTTTAGCATTTGCCTATTTATTTCCTGATTTTGAACTGAGATTATTTTTTGTTATACCAGTCAAGATTAAATGGCTTGCTATACTTTCTTGGATTGTGACTGGAGTTTCTTTTCTTATAGCTCCAATTCCAAATAAAATACATATCTTTGTATCTGTATTAAATTTTATTCTTTTTTTTGGTGAGGATATCATCTTGGCGATGAAAAACAATAATTATCGTATGTCAAAGTCAGTTATTTCAAAAACAAAAAAAACAGAAATAAAGCATATTTGTAGCGTCTGTGGTAAAAATAGCATAGATGATCCTTATATGGGTATTCGCTATTGCAAAATTTGTATGCCTGAGCGCTGTTTCTGTGAAGACGATTTTCAAAGACATATCCATCCTGTCAACTGATCCAAAGCTTTTTCTGTTGTGATATAGTTCCTTCAGTCATGTATAAAAAAAGACTATACTGTAAGAATTAAATATTTTTTTATTTCTATGACGGAATTACAGCCAATTAACAAATTGATTGATCTGACAGGTAAAACAGCTATAGTAACTGGTGGAGCATTGGGCATTGGATACGGCATTTCCTATCGACTTGCTGAAGCTGGAGCGTATGTAATCATTGCCAATCGGACAGCTGAAGAAGGGGATAAGGCCGCAGCACAATTAGTAGAAAAAGGTTGGAAAGCAAAAGCCATCCATACAGATGTTTCACAGGAAGAGCAAGTGATATCCTTAGTTAAAGAAACGGTATCTTTGACAGGGTCAGTAGATATTTTGGTTAATAATGCAGGTATTTTTCCATCAATTCCCGTGTCACAGATGAGCTTAGCCGATTTTGAAAAAGTTCTCTCCATAAATTTAAAAGGAGTTTTTCTTACTTCAAAATATGTATCAGAAGAAATGAAGTCGAGAGGCAAAGGCGGCAAGATTATCAATGTTACTTCTATTGATGCTTTGCATCCTTCATCGATTGGTTTAGCACATTATGATGCTTCAAAGCATGGAGTTTGGGGATTTACTAAAAACCTCGCACTAGAGCTTGCAGCTCATAAAATATGGGTGAATGCTATCGCGCCAGGTGGTATTGCTACACCTGGAGTCCAGAAAATGCAGTCAGCCACACCTACATCCGCAGGTGTTGATATGAGTAAAGTACTTGAGACTTTTTTGAATAAAATCCCTATGCATCGTATGGGAGAGCCGGATGATATTGGTAAAGTAGCACTGTTCCTTGCCTCTGAATTATCATCTTACATGACTGGAACACAGGTGATAGTCGATGGGGGAGTGCTTTTGTCCTAATGATTGAAAAAGTAAGTCATTCTTACACACACCTCATACTATCATTGCATAAACTTGATATGTAAACGATAGTATGAGGTATGATTTTAAAAACTCTAAGTACAACCTATATCTCGGAGAAAGTTAGTCATATTATTTCTATAGTCAACGCCGTAGTCCAACAATGGTCAAAGAGAATATACTACAATCTGTATACTGCTTTTTTATTAAGTAGTTTATTCAGTTACTTTAGTCTCTTTCACGCACTCCCTTATCTTTTGAATATCTCATTTTTCATAGGTTCACTATTTTTTAGTTTTATTTTTGGCATAAATATTCTACTTGCATTCGTAATAGTCATAAAAATGATTATTAGTCTAGTGACGATGTTGAACATGAATAAACAAGATTTGACGCAGTCATTGTGTGATAAAAATTTGATGACTTTTACGTATAACCGGTATAGCTAATTAATTATTAAATATTTAGAAGATAAGGGAGGTGAAATACATATGGCTGTTATCAATAATGCTGCTCCGACGACTGACAATAATAGCGGGATGGGTTTTTTGTTTGGTGTAATACTACTCATCGTATTTATGTTTTTTCTGTTTTATTTTGGCCTTCCTGCAATCCAAAATTCAATAGGTGGAGGAACACAAATAAATGTACCAGATAAAGTAGATATAAATGTAAAACAGGCAAAATAATGTATGAAACATACAGGGCCCTGTATAAGCACAACATTATAAATCAATATAGAGTATAATTAATATATCTGAATACAAAATACCCTCAAAAAACATCTCGTCGTTGTCATAAATGTGGTCAGTATTTACTTCTTGTGGGCATGATTGTAGAAAAAATCGATGGTCAGCATGGTGATATCACAACCTCTACATATGAGTGTTCCGATCCTCAATGCCAGAACGAATCCAATAAAGAGATGCAAAAGATGAAAAAGAATAGAGAAGAAAGAGAGCTTATCAATAAGAAAAGAATGGAAAAGATGCATGCAAATCGCCGTAAGCAAGCCAAGCCTGAAGCTATTACAGCAGTCTAACTATATTTGCAGATGCACAAATTGTTATTTCATGGTATAATATATCATTGTTTTGATTAGATTCTGCTGACTTCCATAAAAAATATCTGCGGGCTCTACTCACCAATTCATTATTTTATTTAAATTTCGTATGTTTCATCGAAGACCCTCCCGTGGAGGATATAATTCTCGTACTAATAATTTTGGACGCCGTTTTGGAGGACGCAGAAATGCTCCTTCCGGTAATATCCATCAGTCAAAATATATAAAAAAGGCGGTAGATGCTGTGGAGGAGATTGCTTTTGTGCCACAGCTAAGATTTGATCAATTGCCTGTAAACGATATTGTTAAAGCCAATGTTGCGCGTATGGGTTTTACCCAGCCAACGCCGATACAGGATGCCTCAATCATGCATATTGTAAATGGTAAAAATTTAATAGGTATTGCCAATACAGGTACTGGTAAAACAGCTGCATTCCTTATTCCACTTATAGAAAAAGTATTACAAAATCAGGATCAGCGAGTTATGATCCTTGTTCCCACAAGGGAGCTTGCAGTTCAGATCCAAACTCAATTGCGTTCTCTCACGCAATCACTACGCATTTATTCGGCGGTGTGTATTGGTGGAGCGTTTATGCGGGAGCAAATACAGGATTTGCGTCGCAATCCACAATTTGTCATAGGTACGCCTGGACGCATAAAAGATTTTGTGAATCGTCGTATTCTCAATTTATCGACATTTAATAATGTAGTCTTAGATGAAGTTGATCGAATGCTTGATATGGGATTTATCGCAGATATCAAATATCTTATGGCACAGTTTCCCCAAGAAAGACAATCGCTTTTTTTCTCAGCCACGATATCACCTCCTATTCATGCACTTATTCAAAATTTTGTACCGAATCCTATAATGGTTTCAGTCAAGAAAGAAGATACTGCTCATAATGTAGATCAGGACATTGTCCGAGTTGAAATCGGCAAAAATAAGATGGATATACTTGAAGAGCTTCTCAAAAAAGAAGAATTTAAAAAAGTAATCATTTTTGGACGAACCAAGCATGGTGTCGAAAGACTTTCCGTTAATCTTTTTAGAAAAGGTTTTAAAGTAGTCTCAATTCATGGAGACAAGACACAGTCAAAACGCAATTATGCAATTCGCCTTTTTAAGGAAAATGCAGTTAGTATCTTGGTGGCTACCGATGTAGCCTCACGAGGTATCGATATTGCTGATATTACGCATGTTATCAACTATGATGAACCTGCTACTTATGATGATTATATTCATCGTATAGGTCGTACTGGACGTGCGAATAAAAAAGGAATAGCTCTTACCTTTGTGGACTAAGATCCTCAATATCGTGAGCGCCGCTGCCACCAAAGGCGATACGATCGACAATAGTGCGATCCATGCTCATCATGGTGGCAGGAGTAATGACATATTCTCCATATCTATCATTTATAGCGTCCAGTGCATTTGATACTTTTCGTAGCTTATCTTCATCTTCTTCAAACAGTGAAGCTTGAGCATTTTTGGTAGCACTCAAGTCATAACAACTCACACTTAGTTTCATGAGTTTTTTTTCCTCAGAAGGACGAAGATCAAGGACATATTGTGCCGCTCTATAAAGTTCAAGTGTTGTATACAGAGGACTTTTGGATTTTTTTTGCTGATGCCACCACGTGCGATCAACATAAATACAACCAATATGGATGCCATGAGCCGCCTGTCCATGACGTCTCAAGCGCCGTCCCATCTTTTCACAGAGTTTCATGAGAAGCCTCGCTAGTTCTTTAGGGTCTGCTGTGTGTCGTTGTAAAGAGTACTCCTGCCCAAAACTTTTGCGCTCAAATTCTATCGCATCTACTTCCCACCCTCGCAGTCTTTTATACCAATAATATCCGTTTATACTTTCAAACACCTGTTTCTTGAGAAGATCAAGAGGTGCATTTACAAAATCTTTGATAGTAAAAATACCAAAAGCCTTGAGGCGGGTTTGATTACGATATTTTATATATGGTAAATCTATAAGTTCCATAGTGTCATATATGTTGAGGAGATTTGTATGATCTATATATGTTAATCCATCGGGTTTTTTGTAAGAAGATGCGACTTTGGCTAAAAATCTATTGGGAGCAATACCTACAGAGCAGACCATCCAATCACCAATTTCTTTTTTGAGCCGTTGTTTTATCTCGGCCCCAATTTGCATAAGTGTTTTATCCTTTAAAAAATAATCCATCTCGTGGAAATCGATGACGACTTCGTCAATTGAGCGGGGTACGACATTTGGAGAATAATCCATACAAATTTTTTTAAATTTCACATGAACATCACGGATGAGAGCGGTATCGGGAGTGCGTACTACCGCATTGGGTGCAAGATATTTGGCTTCACCTACACGAGCGCCTGTCTTTACTCCATATTTTTTGGCTTCAATAGAAGGAGCCAATATGCACCCTTTAGGGGTGTCGTATGCAGCAATAAATACTGGTTTGCCTCGCAAATGTTTATTTGCTTGTTGCTCCACTGTCGCAAAACATGAATTTAGATCGATATGCATGATCCGAGGTGGATTTGGATTGATTGGTAAGTTGTATATGTCAGGAGTTTCCATCTGATACTTCCATTAATTTCCAATGTAACGTGTGAGTATCTAGGTGTAACCGATAATCCATCGTTCCATCTGTCACGTGGAACACATGGGTGAGTTGGATGCCATGACGGATGATATGATGATAGGTTACTTCAGTAAAGGTGATATATTTTTCACCCCATCGCATTTTGTAGGGCTTTACTATGCTCTTATCTTTATTGAACACGAGCATCATACTGACTTTTTCCTCAGGTTCGTAGAGCATAGGTTAATTGGTATATTCACGGATGACCTTTATCACAACGCCTCCTATTTCTAGTTGTTCTTTTGGATAAATATCTGGATATTTTTTATTTGCCGCTTCAAGATATACTTGGCCATTTTTATTTCGATAATACTTGAGTGTCCACTCCCCATCCACTAAAGCGGCGACTACCGACCCATTGCGGGGCTCTAGTTTTTTATCAAGAACCACGAGGTCTCCCTCTATGATTCCAGCCCCGATCATAGAGTCCCCGCGAATTTTCAGTAAATAGGTATAAGCCGGATTTCTAAAATTAAATGGATGAAGCATCAAGGTTTCTTGCATGGTATAGCCTTCACTAGGAATACCTGCTTGGATATTGCCAAGTACAGGAAACTCAAAAAATGTATCAGTGGGCATGAGCTTTTCTTTCACCGACATGATAAGTCCTTGTTCTTTCCATTTGTTCACCCAGTAGGTGACTGCATGTTTTGAAGAAACATTAAAGAGTTTACACATTTCTTCATATGAAGGAATATAAAAGTTTGTGAAATAAAATTGTTTGAGTTTGTTCAGGTTTGTGTCTTCCATATTGTACAGGTGTATAATTGAACAGCCGTACAATAGTTTACTCCACAGAATAGCTA
>CAZPYR010000027.1:0-3248 GCA_964590815.1 uncultured Gammaproteobacteria bacterium
GGAATTTGGCCTTAGTAACTATCATGTTTTTCCTCAGCGCACTTGCACTTCCCGCTGCAAGTACAGCTAAAGTTACCCCAACCGCAACCGCTGTTGCCACCGTGACGAGGGTTGCCACACGCACACCCACGCCACCATCAACGCCAACAGTGGCTGCTACTGTGACCCGGGTAGCTACCCGGACGCCTACACCTACGCCTACCGCCACACCCACAGTACATAACTGTGACTATGTGGTGATTGAAGGGCCGTTTGTGGGAAAAACCTTCACAGCGCCAATAGGTACACACATAGCCCCAGATTGTCCGAATGAGGTATGGTATGCCACAACAGACCAACCGGACAAATGGAAAGCTCGACTCACTGGTTCGCATTAACTGAATAGTCCGCTACGACATTAAACTGGCAAATACACCAGGTAACTGGACATAAGCCTTCTTAGTCTCTCCGACTAAGAAGGCTTTTTCTTTTTCAAACTTCATGTTGCGAAAATTGGCCATGCTATATAAAATACATATTCTATGAGTATTTTGCAGAGTCAAAGCTCTTTGTAAAAAGCTCATGGAATATCCGCGTTATCTACAAAGTTTTTTGTAGTAGATAATGCACTTTAACATCATATCTGAAAAAGGAGAATTGGAATGTCTCAACGTATCGTACAAATTGGTTTAGGTGTCGTGGGTAGTGCATATGCTTTGGCATATGCACATTTTGGAAATTCGGTGTATGGCATTGATATCAATCCAGAAAGGATCAATTTTCTCTCCTCAAACGGAATACAGGCTTATCATCCAAGTCATATTCCTGCTGGTCTATCCCCCGATATCATCACGATCAGTATCAATACCCCGCTTCAAGAAAATGGCCGACTCTGTCTGACATGGCTTGAAAAGGCAATGACTGATTCGGTGGCCACCTTGATTGGGCAATCTCGCAAACCGCCCGTTGTGGTGGTCCGCTCGACCGTACCTCCGGGTACAACAGAAAGCTACATCGCACTGTTGGAACAAGTTACCGGCAAAAAAGAAGGAATGGGTTTTTTCATGGCTTTTCAGCCGGAATTTCTGCGTGCAAAAAGTGCCTTTGAAGACGCTATGAATCCATGGCGGGTAATCATCGGTACCCAGCACGATGTCGCCGCTGAAACGCTGGCAACGCTTTATCGCCCGATGATCGCAGACCACAAGATCGAGGTTTGCTCTATCCAAACTGCTGAGCTTCATAAGCTGGCACACAATTTTGCCAATGCGACTAAGATTAGCTATGCAAACCATATTTTTCTGCTTGCCGCGGCAATTGGTGTCGATGGCAGCGAAGTCCTGAAACTCGTCGCTCAGACAGCCGAGGCAATGAGAAATCCGATGTATGGTATGACGCCAGGTACACCCTTTGGCGGTGTATGCCTGCCCAAAGATACAAGCGAAATACACGGATGGTCGGAGGAAATAGGTGTGCCCAATAGTCTGCCGGCTGCGGTACTTCATGTAAATGAAATTCTCTTGTCTATGGCGGATCCCGCCGATAGTCCCAACTGGGTATCTTCGGCAGAGTTGCGCTAGTGTAGGAATTCCGTTCAGATAGTTTTGTTAAAACCCACGTCCATCACAACGTGGGTTTTTCTTTATATAGAATATTTTCCAAAAGAAAAAGCCGAGAGATGATGTGTGTCATCACCCTCTCGGCCTTCGTCTCCCTCGCTTGGGTTTACGAGACTACTCTTCCTGAAATGTCGTAGTATTTGAGTTGGCAATGGTGACGCATTCGTCTACCCATTGCATAATCTCAGGAATTATTTGCAATTCCCTTTCCTCGTGTGCCACTCTAAAGTAAACCGCCGAGTATGGATGTCCAATGAAAAATATTTTTTCTCCGCCCGGGTTCACAAGTATATGGATCTTGAGATAGATGTGAGGGCTCAGTAAAAAATATTGACTGTGAAGTGGCATGGACTGTATGTAGCCATTCGACACGGTTTCGAATGTCCTTTGGTTTTGTACAAAAATAAGCATACACTCACTATGTAGAGCCACTGCTAAACTGCAGTTTCTTTGTGATGCGGCTTGATATAGCATATTCACTAGTATTTCATCGAGTTTGCCATTACGGCGCTGTAGATCATACCCTGGCAATGTCTGAAGTTGAGGTAGGGTAAAAGTGACATTTGCAAAACAACCCGGACATATTGCATCCGTTCTTCTTAAGTCTCGCCCACATTGGGGACATACAAATGAAGTATGAATAGTCGTACTCATGTAAGTTTTCTCCTATAGAATTTGCTCGACACGATAAAGTAGTTCGTAGGGAGACGAACTTATATTGAACATAACTTGGATTAGTCTTAACAAAATGCTCAATATAAAATAACTCCCTACGTTTCTTTTTGTATTGTTAAAGAGCCATGCAATTATAACAAACAAAAGCAGATGTTTCATTATGGGTCTTAGATCCATCCCTCATTTATTCATATGCTCACTTTTTTTTGCAGCAATGTGCTTTTCATCATATGCTTCGCAATAATCCCGATATGAAACAAGAATACGCTCAAATCAAAATTGCTGCTGCCGCTCGCGTACTCTTGCCAGAGTATACGGCACAGAAATACGAATTCTGAAATAAAGTACGGAGTGAATATAATAAAAATTTTCCGAATAATGTGGTAGAACTAGATGCTACTTCATAGAACTAGTGATGTCATGGCCTGTGCTAATCACTATTGTATTTTAGATGTAAAAGCCGGGAGATGATGTGTTCATCACCTCCCGGCCTCCGTCTCCTCCGCCTACTGGCGGAAACTACTTAGCTTGCGAAATCAAACAGATGTGAATGTAAACGCTGCCATATTCCTGGTTGGGGCGCTGGTTCCTCTGCGGGTTTTTGTAGTGCGACTTCAATGCACTCCCTTACCCATTCCTTTATCTCAGGAATCATGCCAAGCTCTTTTTCGCCTTCTGCCAGACGATGACAACCAATGCTGTATGCTTTGCCTAGGGTGTATACTCTCTCTCCGCCAAGCTTTGTCTTGGTGAAAATTTGCCAATGTTCCTTGTCCCCCATGAGAACATAGGAATCTCCGAAAGAGCTTATCAACCCATTGCCGACAAGTTTTTGAGTTACAGCATGTCGGACATAGACGAAGATTGAGGTTCCGGACATCGCCGGTACCATCTCAACACCCTTTTCTTTTGCCTCTTGTTCAAGAAGCGCGAGGATTTCGGCGTCGAGAATTACGTCACGTGCAGCCAATCGGT
>CAZPYR010000027.1:3258-14260 GCA_964590815.1 uncultured Gammaproteobacteria bacterium
AAGAATTGCTGCTCGATCAATCAACAGACCTACACCGCAGTGGGGGCAACTTGCAGTGGTCACCTTGATAGGGCCGCCGCATTCCGGGCATTTGAGGGACTGGACTGTTACGAGGTTTGTCATGTTCTTTTTCTCCTTGTTTTAGATAAGGTTTCACATTACTAAGTAGTTCGTAGGGAGACGAACTTGTGTTGAAGTTATAAGACCTCTATGTATGATTTACCTTTTAGGTAATCATATTATGGGTTTCGTAAAACTTCGTACACAAAATAACTCCCCACGAATTATTTATTGTCAAAGTACATTATAATTATAGCATATGTATCTATACAGCGGTATTTAGCCAGATACCTCTGGTAAGAAAACAGCAATGAAAGATTTTTAGATATAATAATGTTATAATATATTATGGGATTTGTTTATCGACTTTACCCAATGAATCTAGCACATTAATATACTTCACGTGTGAAGAGTAGAATGTCTATAAGTCGTTATAGATATCTTACTCTCCACAATCGTTGAGGAGAGCCATACAAGAAAGGTGTACCTAATGACAAGTAGAGATATGTCGGAACCACGAGGTGGTACTTGTGCGTTAATAGTAGCAATTTGTATCTTTCTGGGAGTCGTTTTTTTGTTAGAAGTTGCAGTCCGATACGTGGTGCTAACACCGAATGCGATCACCGAGGAACGCGCGGTCGAACGCTTCTATGAAAACACCAAAGCAAAGGAAATCGTAGTCGTGCGACATAGCAATCTACACTGGTTCAATGGCGATCCACGGAATGTAGATTTTGAGCTCCTTATTGATGGCAAACCAGTTCAAGGGGTATGCTCAAGTGGCTTCTTCTCACCGATGATCTGCATTCTGTATCCAGGAGGTGATGAGTAGTGGAGAGCGCCTGCCTTTCGGAATGAAAGATGATGTCGGGGGATTCATTTCTACCGATCATTGTCAATCTAGTACGAAAGGTAGGCGCAGGTTTCAACTGTTTATAAAGCATGAAGGTGAATGTTTCCTTGCAATTCAATAGAGTTTGATGCTACTTAATAGAACTATTGATGATGTCTTCTATTGAAGTCACAGCTTGTGCTAATCGTATTTGTTTATTGCCTTTTACGACTATAAATTTCTTTTTATTTTTCACTAAATCTTCTATAAATCTTTCATGCATCCACACTCGGCTATCTTCACCTACTCGGATTTCGTCTTTGGCGTATGGTGTTTGCGGATCTGTCATGATATATAAATCGTAACGCCTGTTTTTATAGAGTTCTTTTACTTGCTCCGATACGCTCCCTAAATATTTTTCATGCCATATTCCAGTCGCGAATGCGTCTGTATCACAGATAAGTATTTTATTGGCCACTTTTTCGAGTGCATCTTCAAATGCATTTTGCTGCTCGGCAATATATGTGAATTCAAAGCTTTCCCAAGCCTCTTGTTTGGTATATATTCTTCCTTCCGTATAGGTGCGTCCGTATTCTGGTACCCAGCATGTTTTGTAGTGGCGGGCGAGGTCTATAGCGAGTGTGGTTTTGCCGGTAGATTCGGCGCCCACGATACAGATGCGTGTAATAGAATTTTTTGCCATAATGCTCATTACATCAAAAATATGGGTGCAAGACTGGAGATGATGAGTAAAATAGTTGCGATGATGATAAAAAATTTCATGATAGCTTTTGGGTTGATCATTTTGCGAAGTTTCTTCATGCTATTATTGTAACAAAAATTTTTAAAAAACGACTCTTCATGGTACAATTTTAGTATGGCATATGTCCCGCGCAAGCGTCGTGTACGTCTTCCTTTCAAAATTTCCAGGCAAAAACTCGTGTTATACCTCATTGTCGGTGTTATCGGCATGGTCATATTCGGGTATATCGCAGCACTGGGTCTTTTTGCGTGGTATGGCCGCGACCTGCCACAGCCAGGCAAACTATCGGAGTCTCGCGGCAACTCGACTATATTCTACGATCGAAACGGCAAAATAATCTATGAAATGTTTAAAGATAAAAATAGAGTCCCAGTAAACGTCGATGATATCTCCAAATATCTCATGGATGCGACCGTCGCAATAGAAGACAAGCGTTTTTATCAGCATAAAGGGATATCTGAATATGGTATTATGCGAGCCGCTTTCAACAATCTCATCGGCAACCCGCAGGGAGGATCTACTATCACTCAGCAACTTATCAAAAATGTGCTCCTCACCTCGGAACGCAGGCTATCTCGCAAGATCAAAGAAGCAATACTCGCCTATCAGGTAGAAAACAAATATACAAAAAAAGAAATTTTGGGTATGTATCTAAATGAAGCGCCCTATGGCGGTACATTTTCGGGTGTTGGGTCGGCCGCCATGGGCTACTTTGCCAAATCACCCAAAGATCTCACCCTCATTGAAGCGGCCATATTGGCCGGACTACCTCAGAATCCGCCCCGTTTTTCGCCATTTATCGGTGAAAAAGATGCCTGGAAAGGCCGTACCAAAGATGTCCTGCGCCGTATGAGAGAAGATAGCTATATCACCGAGGCCGAGGAAGAAAAAGCACTCGCGCAAATAGACAAAGTCAAATTTCAGTCTGCACGAGTGAATATAAACGCCCCTCATTTCATATTCTATATAAAACGCCAGATCGAAGAGCAATATGGAGCAGCGCTGCTAAATAATGGTGTAAAAGTCATGACCACACTAGATCTAGAACTCCAACAAAAAGCAGAGAAAATAGTAAAAGATGAGATCGCCGATTTGAAAGATTATAAAGTAGGCAATGGTGCACTGGTCGCCACCGACCCTACCAATGGTGAGATCATCACCTATGTCGGCTCATACGACTACAACGATGACTCATTTGGCAAATTCGATGTCGTCTCCCAAGCCAACAGGCAGCCAGGCTCCACCCTCAAACCCATAGAATACGCAGCTGCCTTTGAGAAAGGCTATACCCCTGCCACCATCATGATGGATGTAAAAACAACATTTGCCAACCAGGGGGATGAAGACTATATACCCGTAAATTACGATGGTAAATATCGCGGGCCTGTACAGGTGCGCTTTGCACTCGGAAACTCGCTCAATGTGCCGGCTGTGAAGATGCTGGCCATGATCGGTATCCATGACTTTATGGAGCGTGCCTACACCATGGGCCTAGATTCCATGGAACCAACCCAGGAAAATATGAATAAACTTGGTCTTTCTGCCTCACTTGGCGGTGGTGAGACCACACTCCTCCACTTGGCTCAAGCATATGGTGTATTTGCCAACGGCGGCAAAAAAGTAGACCTGGAAGGTGTGCTGGAAATCAGCGATTTCAATGGTAAAAATATTTTCAAAAAAAGTAAACCCAAGGAAAAAGAAGTTCTTTCCTCAGAAATTAGTTTTCTCATCTCCCATATCCTTTCAGACAACAATGCCCGCTTCGATACCTTTGGTGCAAGTTCCTATCTGGTAATCCCAGGCAAGACAGTGGCCGTGAAAACTGGTACCACCAATGACAAACGCGACAACTGGGCTGTGGGATACACTAAAAATATCGTGCTTGGCGTATGGGTCGGTAACAACGATAATTCGGCTATGAACCAAAAGATTTCATCGGGCGCGACAGGTGCATCCCCTATATGGCACGATGTGATGGTCGAGCTTTTGAAAAAGTATAAAGACGGCATCATCGATAAACCTGAAAAAGTGAAGGCAGTGGAAATAGATAGCTATCTGGGAGGCTTGCCTAAAGATGGCTCCCCCAAACGCTCCGAGTACTTTATCGAAGGCACTGAGCCGACAGAGGTTTCACCCTACTACAAAAAGCTAAAACTTTCTAAATCCAATGGCAAGCTCGCCAATGATGTAGAGGCAAAAAGCGGTAACTATGAAGAAAAAGATTTTATCGTCATCACCGAAAACGATCCTATCTCAACCGATGGTAAAAACCGCTGGCAGGAAGCTATCGATGCCTGGGCAAAAGAACAAGGAGATTCAAAGTTCCACTACCCCACCGAGACATCTGATTCGTCTTCTGAAGATGTGATTGTGTCTATAAAGTCGCCGGGCAATAATCAGAAAGTAGACAGTAATGATATCGAAGTAAAAGTAAAAATCACCTCTATTGCCGCTATAAAAGAAAGCAAAATCTGGATCAACGGTGAAGAAAAGAAGGTGATCAGCGGTGATAGTAAAGATATAACCGAGAAATTTACGCTTGATGAGGGGGTCTATGAGATCAAAGTACAAAGCTGGAATGAAAAAGGAAAGTCGGGAGATAGTAGTATAAAAGTAGGTGTGAAGAAAGATGTGAATTGACACCTACCTGCATTTTTTTAGAAATGCAGATAGGTGCTTTGTCTTTACTGCCCGGGAATTCAGAACGCCTTACACTTTTTGAAAAGGTTTGAAAAAATTGGCCGGCAAGGCTTCAACATATGGTATCTCCTGTAAAAATATGAATGGAATGAGATTCATTCTTTCCGTGAGGCGCTCCGGATAGGTAAGGATGCATTCCCGCCTCCATGCGCCAGGTCGTGCGGTGTCTGGGATGGCTTCAAAATGGACCATGCATATTTCCCCGTTGGCGAAATCCGCCGTTCCTAGGCGTTTTGTGAGTACTAACTGAATATTCGTTCCCGGAATAGTAAAGAACTGCAGCGGTGTCGTAGACATACTTTTTCTCCTGTCTTGCATAGTGAATACACGATTATACTGCTCGGATAGTATACTATAGGTTGCATTTTGTTGTCAAGTTGAGGAAAGAGGATATGTAATGACTAATGACTAGAGACTAATGACTAGAGAGTAATGACTAATAATGTAATTACTTATTAGTAATTATGCATTAGTAATTAGTAATTAGTAATTACTTTGTCGGTGGTTCTTTGAAGAGAAAATCGACGACTATTTTTGCCAAGCCAAGCACTTCGACAAAGCTACCTGTTATGATTATGCGTACCAGCCATTCATCTTGAAACTGGAGCCACTTCTTCCCGACCGCCACAAGGAATAATGCATTAAATACCACGATTGCAATGACGAGTATAAGTAGATACCTTGACCACTGCTTGCGAAAAGCCAAGAATTCAGATTTTTCTCGAAGCCGGAGCTCCTCAAGTTGTACCTGCAGATTTTTTTCCACTTGCTGACCGTCATCGATCACAGTTTCTTCGATGTAGGGAGGCGATGTATTATTTGTATCTTGATTATTCATGAGTTCATTTGTCATCCCGAACTTGTTTCGGGATCTGTGGAGATGCTCCGCTAGATGCTGAATCAAGTTCAGCATGACAGGTGTGTATTAAAACAATTTCTCCTCCATATTATACTTCTTCCACAGTTCAGGGTGCTCTTGTTTGAAAAGCTTCAATCGAATGCGCATAGATTCCGGGCTTACGGCAAACATTTTTGCAAAAGTCTTTATTGTCTGTTCTCCATCCATAAGGAGTATCGTGTACTCGAGCTTTTTCTCTATTTCTCGGTCAGGCATGAGCAGGTATCCGGCAAAATAGTTGGCTTCTGCCTCTACTTCATCGCGAGATTCCACCAGATCCTGGCGGAAAAACACATTGCGAAGTAGTCCATTCAAGGTATGATGCAGCACAACATGCCCCATTTCATGGGCCATGGTAAAGCGTTTGCGAGTGATCGGGTGATTGTCTGTATTCAAGTAGATTGTTTTGGTATTGGTGTCGTAGTAGCCCAATACATCATCAAGGTTTGGCATTTCTCGGGCTTTGGGTTCCTGTTTTTTGACGATCTCTTGCAGCTGTTCGCTATGGCATGTTTCCCATTTGATTCCGATAAGATCGGCAAGTTGAAAGATATGTACGGGAGTTGTAAGCGCGTATTTCTCGATCAGTTCTTCGGCTTGTTGTTTTACATATTCGCGATTCACTTTCATAAGGATATTATACTGTATGTTGTCATATGGTGAAATTATTTTATTATGTCATGCTGAACTTGTTTCAGCATCTTTGGAATAAAAATATCGCTCGTAACCGAAAATTATCTGTAAAGACTGGAATAACTATTTAGCCATTTAACCATCATTTCTGCAAGCTCTTCTTCCTTCCCGCTAAATCCGTGATCCGCCTCTCGTATCATCTCATACGTCATAAGCTTAGGATGTGAGGTATGAGTTTTGAGAGCTTCAATGCAACGTTGGACATCACCATAACAAAATTCATCATGCTCTCCATAGATCACAAGCGTTGGTTTATCGAGTGTTTTAAATTCCCGAAATAGTGCTTTGCTCGTAAGTTTTAAATCGTTAAAATATTCGTTATACGGAAAAGTATTATAGTCACCATCGGGGTTTATCACGTCATACAGTGCTTGGTATGAGTATGGAAAAGGGCTCATATATTTGGGTACCAGATCCATTCCTTTCCCCATTTCGATATGCTCTTTTGATTTCTTGAGGGCTTTAAAAAATGTTTTTTTACCAAGTTCACTGTACGTAATCCCCGTATCATCTCCCCCACTGAGAAGAATATATTTTGACACAGGATTTTGTCGCTTGTAATAGTGGTACACCACAATCTTGTTTGCGCCGGTCGACTCACCGATGAGATAAAACTCAGTATATCCGCGTTGCTGTAGAGCCTCAATGGAGCCATCAATATCTTTTATACAATCCTTTATGAGTTCATAGGCCGTGCCATACATCATTCGTTTTTCTTTATCACCATCCGGTATCTTAAACGATTTCATGAGATGCGCACCACGATTGTTAAAGGGAAAGTATGATATACCAGCATCTGTCAAGTTTTTTGCCAAAATGGGTGTGTTTTTTGAATAGAATACTGAGGAAGTGCCATTGCCGTGCAGGTAGATGGCAACTTTTTTTGTTTGCTTTTGCGGCTCAAAAAGAAGGCCAGGTAAACGAAGGTTGTCTGAGGTGAGAAAGTGGATGAGATGTGTTTGCATCAGTGTGACAATATTTCAACTTTTCCCTCTCTTAAGATAAGAGAGGGTAGGGTGAGTTATGACAGTATAATTCATAACTCCTCCTTTATCCTCCTCTTATCTTAAGAGGAGGAAATATACTAACATTATTGAATATTTTTCACAATCTTATCTAGCTCTTTTTTTGCGTCTGCATCGGTGATATTCTTTTCGGTTGAAGAGAAATAAAATCTGATGGTATATGCCCCTTTATAGCTACTTAGATACTCTATATCTACGAGGAGCTTTGAGGCTTTTTTGGCGATCTCCGCAATATCCTCATATGTTTTTCCACTCATGGGGATATTCATATCAAGTTTGATGACTGCATATTGAGCTGGCTCTTTGTATGGCTCCACTACATGATAATTTTCGGTGATAAACGCAAAATCTATTTCGGCATAATACGTATCTTCGTCTAGCTCCATTTGCTCTTTCCATTTTCGATGCAGATTTCCGATGACACCAATCCGTTTCCCTGTCTGCGTATCTACTATTTCGGCCTGTACTTGCGGGGCAAAAAGTGTTTCATTGCTTTTTCTAAAAGCGACATGATGTATATGATATTGTGAAAATATGAGCTCTACGATACCTTTGAGATCATAAAAATCGGAAGTCACTCCAAGCGCTAGTTTGAATTGCTCATCGGGGAGCTCTCCAGCCTTTTTAGGATATACTTTGGCAATTTCAAAGAACTTGAGAGTACCTCGTTTACCCTGGTTTTCTTTCATGTTCATCACAAGAGATGGCAAAAGAGATAGGCGCATATATTCAATTTCTTTCGAGATGGTGTTTGCTAGTTTCAGATGGTCCTCTAGCGCGAGCCCGAGATTTACTATCTGATTCTCTGAAATCATCGAGTAGTTGAGCACTTCATGTAAACCGCGATTTTTAAGCAGGTATTTTGTTTTGAGTTGTAAGGCAAAAAGACGTTCTACCTCCCGTGGTTGTTTGATATATACCATCGGTGAAATATTGCTTGGCAAGTTGCCGTATCCATATACGCGTGCTACTTCTTCGGCAATATCTTCTTTTATAGACACATCATCGGTACGAAATGTAGGTACCGTGACGCTAAACTTTACACCGTCCGGGTAGGCAAGCTCTTCATCTTCGGTACGATGTACCTTAAAACCCAAGTGTTCAAGTATTTTGATCACTTTTTGTTCTTCAATAGGTATACCCATGACCCGATGAATATCTGAAAGATAGGTATGTACTACTTTTTCTTTGCGAGGATGAGGATATATATCGTAGAGTGGTGAATCGGCTATACCGCCAGTCATCTTATTTAGCAAATCGACACCATATACAAGTGTACTTTCTACCCGTGCTGGGTCTAGACCTTTTTCAAAATAGGTTGCTGCCATGGTTCGCTGACCGGTGAGCATCGATGTTTTACGAATCTTGCGTTTATCGTAGGTCTGTACAAAAAAGAGTACGGTAGTCGTGTCTGGTGTAATAGATGAGTTGAGGCCTCCCATGATGCCACATAAATCTATAAGACTGCCGGAGCCATCTTCTATGACGATATCTCCCCCTGGCATTTCAAAATCTTTATCATCGAGCGTTGTAAGCTTTTCACCTTTTTTACTTTCTCTCACAATCATCTTTCCACCTTGTATCTTGTCGTAGTCAAACATATGCGTCGGCTGTCCGAGTGACACCATAAGATAATTGGATATATCAATCACATTGTTTATAGATTTGATATCTACCATTTCAAGTCTTTTCCTTATGAGTTCAGGTGATGGTTTAATCTGTACGTCAGAAAAGATCAATGCCGTGAAGCGAGGACACAGATCTGGATTTTGTATTTCTATTTCTAGCTTTTTTCGCTTGTTTGGCTCTGCATTTAGATTAGTAAACGTATATTTTTGGAGAGGGTTGTATTTGAGTTGTGCTTTAAAACCATATTGAGGCAATATAGCTTGGGCTTCTTGGGCGATGCCAAAGACACTAGCCATATCTATACGATTTGAGGTGACTTCTATATCAAAGACATAGTCATCATCTACTTTGTCGACTCGTTCAACGGACGGACCACTGAGAGACAGATACTTTTGCATATCAGCAGGTGTGGCGTCTGTATCCAGATAATCAAGCAGCCAGTTGTATGTGATTTTGATGTTCATATGCTGTTAAGCTGGTAGCTGGTAGTCAGTAGCTTGTAGAAAAGTACAGCTATTCAGCACTTCAGTATACAGAATATACTGAGCTGCTGGGTCGCTGCGATGCTATTATACATCACTCTACCTACCAGCTACCGACTACAAGCTAATTTAAAACTGTTCTAAAAATCGTATGTCTCCATTGTAAAGCGCACGTATATCATTGAGTTTCAAGCCTTCCTTCATCATAAATACACGCTCTACACCAAATCCAAATGCCCAGCCAGAATACTTACTGGGGTCTATGCCGCCGGCTGTGAGTACATTGGGGTGTACCATACCAGTGCCACCGAGCTCAAGCCAACCAGATTTGCAGAGTTTGCATTTGCCGCCATTTATTTCACCTGTCCCTTGGCAGATACCACAGGTGATATCGACTTCAAAAGAAGGTTCAGTAAACTGAAAATGAAATGGTCTCAGGCGGATCTCACGGTTTTCACCAAAAAATTGTTTGGCAAAGTAATCTATTGTGCCTTTTAAGTGAGTAATATTGATATTTGTATCTACACACAGACCTTCAAACTGGTGAAACATCGGCACATGTGACACATCCCAATTGGGTCGATATGTTTTTGAAATATTGATCATGCGGATAGGTGGTTTCCCAAGTCTTCGCATTTCCCGATTCTGCCCCGATGAGGTATGAGGTGTGAGTACCATTTTACCCAGATCTTTGTGTGCCGGAGTATCTACAAAAAATGTTTCAAAATCGTCGCGAGCCGGGTGATCTGAAGGCATATTCAGGCTTTCAAAAGAGAAAAATTCCCACTCAACTTCAGGATACGACATACGAATAAAGCCTATTTTCTCAAAAATATGGGTGATTTCTTCTACGGCATACGTGAGTAAGTGGAGACTGCCTTTTGGGTATTGAGTACCTGGAAGTGTGATATCAAATGTTTGTGATGCTTCAAGTTTAGAAGCAATTTCTTCTTTCTTCTTTCTTAATTCTTCATTAATCGTATTTTTAAGCGTATTCACCTGCTGTCCGTATTCTTTTTTTTCAGCTGAGGGTACATTTTTGATGTCCTGAAGAAGTTCATTGATTTTGCCATTGCGGCCGAGGTATGCAGTTTCAAGCTCCTGAATATGCGCAACTGAAACCGCTTTCTGTAATTCAGAAGTAAATGTATCCAATATTTTTTTATTCATGGATCGCGCGTTATTTTTGTATTTGTGAAAGCACAGATTCAAACACTTGAGGGTGTTCCATTGCTATCTTAGCAAGTATTTTTCTATCTACTATGATGTTTTTATCTTTTAAAGTATGGATAAATTGGCTGTAGCGTACTCCTTTGAGCTTGAGTGCTGCATTGATACGAGTTATCCAAAGACTACGCATATCTCTTTTCTTCATTTTGCGTCCGGCAAAAGCATACTGACCAGCATGTAGTACAGCTTCTTTTGCTTTCTTAAACTGGCTACTACGAGACATCCAGTACCCTTTTGCGAGGTCTAAAACTTTTTTATGTCGACGATTTGTTGTTGTCCCACCTTTAACACGTACCATATAATAATTTGGATCTAATAATGAATGTCATTTCCACGAAAGTGGAAATCCAGGGTTTATTATTCCTGGATCCCCGATCAAGTCGGGGATGACAAAATGTTTATGCTATTCCAAGCAATTTTTTAATTTTTATAGCAAACACTGTTGGCAAAGCCTTTTCTTGATTCAAGCTTCTCTGACGTCGTTTAGACTTACCTGCCTTCAAATGACGGATTTTTTGAGAACGATGCAACACTTTTCCAGATGCCGTGATCTTGAAACGTGATGCTGCCGCTTTGTGTGTACGATGTTTATTTGCCATATGTGTTTTAAATAGTCTGTTAGTTAATTAGTCTATTAGTCTGTTAGTTAATTAGTCTATTAGTCTGTTAGTTAATTAGTCTATTAGTCTG
>CAZPYR010000027.1:14360-15354 GCA_964590815.1 uncultured Gammaproteobacteria bacterium
TTAGTTAATTTAGTCTATTAGTGTGTTAGCAACTTACTGACTAGCCGACTCATGGACTAGCCGACTCATGGACTAGCCGACTCATGGACTAACTTATTTCTTTTTCGATAATACTGACCGCACTACGCGACCCTCCAATCGAGGCTCTTTGGAGACATTGATATCTCCCATGAGCTCGATATATTTTCGCACGAGCTCAATTGCCAAGTCTCTTTTCACTACTTCTCGTCCTCGGAGTGATAAATTGATGCGAAGCTGATTGCCTTCATCAATAAACTCTTTACCTTTTCTCACCATCCGGTCAAAATCTGCCGGACCGATGAATAAGGATATCTGGACATCTTTTACTCCACTTTTCTTGGCGCCCTTTTTCGCTTCCTTCAATTTCTTCTCCTGATTATACAGGAATTTTTTGAAATCTGTTATCTTTGCAACAGGCGGATTTGCTTTTGCCGCAATGAGCACGAGGTCCAGTTCGCGGCTTCGCGCTAAATCTAGTGCCTCTTGTCTGCTCAATACGCCTACTTGCTCGCCTTTTTCATCAATAACACGCATCTCTGTGGCATTTATTCTATTGTTCGTAAAATAAAATGGTCCAGTAGGTTTTTGGTATCGGGTGTTTCGCTTTAAACTCATGTGCTATCTAGAAATTTACCCCGTAATTATGAAATATCTAAATAATTTGGAATAAATTGTTCAGATAACCAATAATACGGGGTTGAATTATTATAATCTGAATGTAATAGTTTTGCAACATGAATAGTGAAATTAAGCTTGTACAATTCTTAACGTAGATTGAAGGAAACCTAAAAATATTCTAAAATGTAAAGTATGTCTTTGCATTATAGAATAATATGTATTCTTTTTTTTGCTCTTTTTTTAATGCCTGTAAGTGTTTTTGCTGATAATACCTGGTGGGACAACGCATATAGAAACAGAAAGATATTAACCTTCAATAACAGCGGTAGAAATGAAAATCTAGTAAATTTTCAAG
>CAZPYR010000028.1:0-15280 GCA_964590815.1 uncultured Gammaproteobacteria bacterium
ATTCCTGATTGCTGCCTCCCGTAGGAGTGGGGGCCGTGTCTCAGTCCCCCTCTGGCTGACCACCCTCATGAGGCCAGCTACCCGTCATTGGCTTGGTAGGCCATTACCCTACCAACTACCTGATAGGCCACAGGCTCATCCCTTGGCGACTTGCGTCTTTACCCAGTTTCGCCGAAGCTACATTGGGACTATAGGGCATTACCCCACCTTTCGGTGAGCTATTCCCTACCTAGGGGAAGATTCCTGTGTGTTACTCAGCCGTCCGCCGCTTTCTTTTCTCCCTCTTGCGAGTTTGAAAAGAATCGCTCGACTTGCATATCTCAGGCACACCGCCAGCGTTCATCCTGAGCCAGGATCAAACTCTTAAAAAAATTTAAGGAGTTTCAAATGCTGCCTATATCCGGTAAAGGATATATACATTCATTTGGCTCTTAAAAAATGTTTGGAAATCTCCATCGGTAAATGGAGTCTCCTAACCCGATTATTAGACTAAAAAATTTTGTACGCTGTCAAAAACAAATTGTCAATGTGCTTTACTTTTTTTCGTCTCATTACTGAGATGAAAAACAATTGTAGTTTACATACTACACAAAGTCAAGAGAATTTAAGAGGCAGTTTAGATTGAATAATTTCTAGCTACTTACCTCTAATAAGAAAGTAAAGATAGTATATAGAATACTCTATAAAATTTCAATAGGAAGATAAGTTTTTACATACCCCCGCGCAGTCTGAACATATTCTCTGGATCGCGATCGAGTCTCATGAGCCCATGTATTGTGGCATCGGCGTAGTGTTCTACGACAAAGGAGTCTATTTTAAGTTCCTGCGTAAAAAAGTCGGCGATCCCTGGGATTGAGGCCATATTGCCGGTGAGAGCGATACCATTTTTATACACCGAATCGGCAACTTCTGGCTGTGCCAGCTCCATAAGCTCTTTGGCAGCATCAATTACATGATTAAACTGGCTGATAAGTGCTTCCCGTACATCGGAGGACTTGATTTTTGTAGATTTTGGTAACCCCGTCTCGAGCGATTTGCCGCGAACGTTTATAGATTTATCCTCATCGGTAAAATTAAGAAGTTGTATTTTTAAATCCTCACATGTCATCTCGCCAAGTATGAGACCATGCTTGAGATAGATATAATTTGCAATGAGTTTATTCATATTCTCTCCAGCTGTCTTCAGTGAGCGCTGTGCTACAATGCCTCCCCCGCTGATGATGCTCAGTTCCATAAGTCCGCCTCCCATATCTATCACAAACCGTGGTTCATGGGAAAAAATATCATAGCCACAACCAGCTGCTGTTGCGAGAGCCTTTTCTATAACAGTCACTTCGTTGCACTCTGATTTCTCAAGAGCCTCTTCGAGTGCTTTTTGTTCGATTTCGGTTGCGATCGTGGGGGCGCTGGAAATCCCGGTAATTGGTGGCTTCAAAAATTTATACTCCGATAAATAAGGGCGTACTGCTTTATTTATACAATAGTTCAAATGAGCCACCGAAGCATCGAAATCATACAAGATACTATTTACAATGGGACGCACAATATGGATAAAGTCTGGCGTTTTGCCCAAGATGGTTTTTGCTTCAGTGCCATAAAAAATATACTCTTTGATTTTGGAGTTATACCCTAAAAAAGTAGGTTCACGCATCACAATACCTTTGTTTTTTATAGCTATACGGGTATTGGTTGTACCTAAATCGAAATATACCTTAAATGAAGAAAAAAATGGAAACTGTATTCGCGGTAAATTCTTTATAATTGATATCATATGAAAAAGTATTACTCAATGGTAACCACTATTGTACACTATTTGTTTTTTGGTCTCTTCTTTTTTATTCCACTTGTGATGAATTCTCATACATCAGAGATATTTGAGTTCAATAAAATGATGCTGATCTATGCCGGCGCAGTGGTCATTGGTGCAATATGGGTGATGAGTTATGTGTTGGAAAGGCGACCCTGGGTGTATAAGCCATATTTCCTCCTGGTTTTACTTACATTTTTGATCACCCAGATGATCTCAGCTTATTTTTCGATTGATCCACACACATCGGTATTTGGGTACTATGGCCGTTGGAATGGTGGAATAGTTTCCATCATTGCATATACAGTGTTATTTTTTGTTTTCGTCCAAGTTTTTACCAAAAAATTGTTAGATCGCTTTTTACTGGTAAACCTTGCAAGTTCGGCTATCGTGATTTTGTGGGGATTGCTGGCGAAGATTGGCTTTGATTTTTCATGCTTACTGTTTACCGGTAGTCTCACAAATACCTGCTGGACAGACCAGTTCCGGCCGGCTGAGCGTATGTTTGCGACTTTAGGACAACCCAACTGGCTTGGAGCATATTTATGTGTAATGTTTTTTATTGGTCTTTACTTTTTCGTAAAAGAATATATACGCGACAAATGGAATTCTATACCAATCTACGGTTTTGGCGCATATCTTGTACTCAATATACTTTCAATTTATTTTACAAAGTCTCGATCTGCACTGCTTGCTTTTGGCATAGCTATCGCGCTGGGAATCGTACTCTTTATCGCTCGTCGATTTAAACCATTCTATACTGCTGTAGCGCTGGTAATGGTGAGTATCATACTTTTTTTCTTTAATCCGCAAAATATCGTCTCCCAACTGCATTCTCCCTCTCCCGATGATCTCAATGTCACTGAGTCATTTGATATCCGTAAAATTGTATGGCAAGGGGCTATTGAGCTTGGTCTTCGTTACCCTTATTTTGGTACAGGAGTCGAGACGTTTGCTTATTCCTATTACTTTACAAGACCGACTGAACACAATCGTACATCTGAATGGGATTTTATATACAACAAAGCTCACAACGAATATCTCAACTATTTTGCTACCACTGGTTTTGTTGGGTTGGGGGGATATCTTTTAATCATTGTCACGACAAGTGGCATATTCTATCTTCTCTATAAAAAAAATATGGGAAAAGATGATGCGGCCCTTTTATCAGCAAGCCCCTTGTATCTTTTCCTCGCATATATCACCATATTGGTGACCAATTTTTTTGGCTTTTCTACATCTACAACTCAACTATTTTTCTATATCATCCCGGCAGCTCTCCTGATTTCTGCAGGCATGTCTCGCGACAAAGATGAGGACCACAGGATACCATCGACTGAGCTTACTCTGGTGAGTAAGAGCATCCTGGCGCTTACCGCTGTTGTGGGAATTTGGGGACTGGGCTACGTGCGCAACTACTACCTGGCCGATATGATGTACAGTGAAGCAAAAAATTATATGGCAACAAGTGATTATGGCAATGCCATGATCCATTTGCACGACGCTTTGAAACTTCGCAATGAACATGTGTATGAAGACAAATTATCTGGTGTACTCGCCTATCTGGCTTTTCAATATTCTTTTGATGATAAAGCACGCTCAAAAGATTTTGCGGAGCTTGCCAAATTTTCAAATTATAAAGCCTTATCCGAAGCTCCTTACAATATGCTCTATTGGAAAACGCAATCTCGAAACAACTATCTTTTTTACCAGATTAGTCATGATGAAAAAGATATGAAACAGGCCGTGGAATCGATGGAAAAAGCTCTCATGCTCGCACCAACTGATGTACAGACAATGTATGCTCTGGCAGTACTCTATGTCACGGCCGGACAAGAGGCCAAAGATGAAAAAGTCGGTGAGATATGGAAGGAAAAAGCCCGCACTACACTGCAGCATATCTTTGAGTTAAAGCCTGATTACAGAGAGGCCCAGCAACTAGGCGGGCAGGTATAGCGACAAGCCATAAAAAAGCAGGAGCTATACTCCTGCTTTTTTTAAATAACAGTGAATTACGGATTTTGTGCGGTGCCAACGAGATTGTTTGAACCGGTAAACATCTCTAGAAGATAATTGTTATTACCGCCATCATTTCCAATTTTGTTGGCATTGGTGGTAGATTCTTGTCTCACATTTATCTCATAATCTGCACCGTTTACCATCACATAATATGCCATAGTACAGTTGGATTGGCGGCTACCTGTACCAGTTGAACAACTTGATGTTCTTCCATTTTGAGGATCTCCAGGTATGGTGCGTGCATAATTACACACATTTACATTGCCCAACCAATTGTTGGTATTGCAGGAATATTGAGTTGCGGTAGGTGTGGCTGTACTATCACTTCGACATATAGTTCCACAAATGGCTACGCCATCGTTGACTGCCTGCTCTAAAATAGATTGAAGCGTGGATACATCTTTTAGTCGCTGGCCATCTCGTGCTTTGCGTTGTGCCTCTACAGGATTTAGTGAAACCATGAGAGTAACTGCCAGTATACCAATAATACCGATGACGATAAGGAGCTCTACAAGGGTAAATGCTTTCTTGGAAATATATTGCATATATATAATTAAAATAATAAATTTATATCTGTCTAGTAATGAGCATAGCTCTTTCCTGTAAGAAAATCAAGATGATTTTCATCATTGTAATGAATTAGTCAAACTAAATATTGGTGATAATACTGCAAAAACTATAAGTCCGACCGTAAGTCCAAGTACAACTAAAATAGTTGGCTCAATAAGAGTAAGCATTGCTTTTATAGCACTCTCAGATTCATTCTGGTAATATTCAGAAATTTTCATAAGTGTTTCATCAAGATGACCTGTTTGCTCCCCTACTATGGTCATCTGTACGAGAGATGGTGGGAATACATGCTCATTTGCCATTGAAGTACCGATTCCCGATCCTTTTTCGACCTGTTTGGTGACACGAGCAAAAGCCGCTTTAAATACGCTGTTATCGTTTACATCCGTCACAATTGCAAATCCTTCAAGGATAGGTACGCCAGAGGAAATTAATATAGAAAGGGTACGAGTAGCATCTACGAGTGATGCTGTCTTGACTACATTTCCGAGTACAGGTACTCGTAGTGTTTGTTCATCGAGGTATTTTCGTCCTCGCTCGGTGGCAAAGAATTTTTTGAATCCGATGACTGCCACTATAATAACAATTACAAACAAATACCAGTATGTTGAAGCCACGTTGGAAATAGCCATTACAATACGGGTTGATTGCGGTAGCTCTACTTGGAAATTTTCATATAATCCAAGAAGTTGAGGCATAACAAAGGCAAACATAACAAAAATCATGATAAACATAGCCGATACGATGACACTTGGGTAAATGAGTGCATTGCGTATTTTTGCCCTAAATTCTCGTTGTCTTTCCAAATGTTCGGCCAATTTTAGCAATATCATGTCGAGTTTACCTGAAGCTTCTCCTGATTTTATGAGAGCAATATAAAAATTTGAAAAATAGGCCGGATGTTTTTTGAGAGCTTCAGAAAAGTTTTTCCCATCCCGTATAGTTCGATCGATATCTTGCAGCATTTTTTTAAACGGAACTTTTGTTGTCTGCTTTATAAGTATTTCAAGAGCATCAATTAGCGTGAGACCGGCATCCAACATGATGGCAAATTGTCGTGTCATATAAGTGATGTCTGAAAAGGATACCCGATCAAAAAGTTGAGAAGCCAGTGTATACTCTGATTTCCTTTTTTCATTTATTTCTACGGGAAAATAACCATTGTTCTTCAGATATTCGGTCACTTCAGCTGTGCTACCGGCTTCCATTTCGCCTTTGGTCATTTTATTATTGATGAGAGCCTTATAGATAAATAGCATGTATATTAGACAATAAATTTTTTGATTTCACTGGGCCGCTGAGCATAGGCAAAAGCTGTTTCTCTTGAGATAAGATTTTGTTTATATAAATGCGCTAAATATTTCTCAAACAATATAATCTCGTATTCCTCTCCTGTCTCTAAAATATTATCCAGCATATATATCTTACCTTCACGGATTAAGGCACTCACTGATGGAATATTGAGCAGTATCTCCAGGGCGGGCAATCGTCCTGTTTCATTCACATTGGGTATGAGACGTTGGGTAATGACGGCCTTAAGTACAGAAGCAAGCTGAGACCGTACTTGCGTTTGTTGTTCGCCGGGGAACACATCAATAATACGGTTAATTGCCTCGGGGGTATTGCTTGTGTGAAGCGTAGAAAACACAAGATGGCCAGTTTCAGCTATAGTTAGTGCGGCCTGAATAGTATCAAAATCACGCATCTCCCCGATAAGTACTACGTCTGGATCCTCACGGAGTACTGAACGTAGTGCTTTGGTCCATGAATGTGTATCCGAATGTAATTCTCGCTGAGAAACAACGGCCTTACCTTGCGGATAAATAAATTCGACAGGGTCTTCTATCGTGATGATATGTTTTTCCTGACCGATATTTATTTCATTTATAATCGAGGCGATCGTCGTTGATTTGCCTTCTCCAGTGGGCCCAGTGAGCAATACAAGGCCATCTGTCATTTTGGCAAAGTTGTGCATACTAAGCGGTAAATTGAGCTCTTCAATGGTGAGGATTCTGGATGGAATTATACGAAATGAGGCAGAAACTGCTCCCCGAGTATAGTAGTAATTTACACGGAATCGGAAATCGCCCCATTCATATCCAAAATCAATTTCTTTATTTGCAAGCAACTCCTCTTTTTGCGCATCCTCCAGTATGGAGAAAAGTAATGTTTTTGTTTTTTCAGGTGGAATTGCATCCATCGATTTAAGTTGGAGCAATTTATCGTGAACACGGATAGAGGGAACGTAGCCGGGAATAATATGTAAGTCAGAAGCCTTTTTTTCAATTGTCAGCTTAAATAATTCCTGTAAATCCATGTTGCTTATCTAAATTAATAATAGTTATAACTCCGTGACACGTATTACTTCTTCAATGGTGGTGAGTCCTTCAAGTGCTTTCAAATAACCATCTTGTTTCATAAGAATCATGCCTTCATTACGCGCTTCATCTTCTATTTCTTGAGCAGGTGCAGATTTAAGTATAAGCTTATTTATGGCGCTCGTTACTGGCAGTACTTCAAATATACCAATACGTCCCACATATCCAGATTGGTTGCATTCGTCACACTTTCGTCCTACGGCAAGTCGGATAGGTTGTCCATCCTGATAAACTTTGGGCAGGAGAGGACCAAGCTCTTGCTTTATTGATTCTTGTACTTCCTGAGGTGGATCTATAAATTCTTTACAATTTGGGCATACCTGGCGTACGATACGCTGGGCAATAACTAGATTAATTACTGAGGCAATGAGGAATGGCTCGCCGCCTAAATCTATAAGACGTGGTATGGTGGTGGCAGCATTATTGGTGTGTAATGTGGAAAATACTAAGTGGCCAGTTAGAGCAGCCTGTACAGCTAGCTGCGTAGTCTCAGTATCTCGGATTTCTCCCACGAGAATGATATTGGGGTCTTGACGTAGAAAGGACTTTAATCCGGTAGCAAAAGTAAGACCAGCTTGTGGATTGATTTGGACTTGGTTTATACCTTCAATTTGATACTCTACCGGATCTTCTAGTGTGACGATATTTACGAGTTTGGTATTTAATCTACTTAGCACCGAATATAAAGTGGTTGTTTTTCCCGATCCTGTAGGCCCTGTAACCAGTACTATACCGTATGATTTTGAAATTCCCTCTTCAAAAATTTGAAGTTGTGTACCATGCAGACCTAGGGTCTTAAGCGGTGGTAACCCGCCCGTTTTATGAAGCAATCTCATTACAATTTTTTCTCCATTTACAGTGGGCAAGGTAGATACGCGTAAATCAATTGCGTTATTTTCATACTGATAGGTAAATCGGCCATCCTGTGGTATACGTTTTTCGTCTATTTTCATTTCCGATAAAATCTTTACGCGTGATACCAATGAATCGTGAATTGTAATGGGTAATGAGATTTTTTCCTGGAGTATACCGTCAATGCGGTATCGTACGCGTGTCTTGATATCCATAGGCTCAATATGTATATCGGAGGCTCTACTTTTTATAGCATACTCAAGCACGGTATTCACAATTTTTGCAATAGGAGCGTTGTTAAAATCTGTGGTTGTTTTTGTCTCAGCTTTCTTGGGTTGCAGTGGTACTACTTCTTTTATCGCTTCGCGTACTTCTGGAGAGAGATTTTTACTATATGCAACGCTTATTGTTTTAGCAATATCAGATTCAGATGCAAGCACCATGGTGATTTGAAGGCCTGTTTTCATTTCAAGAAAATCAAGGAGAGAAACATTTAAAGGATCAGCGGATGCTACATACAACCGATGATTGCCTTCATCATACATATAGGGCATAATATTGTGCCTTATAGCAATCTGTTCAGATATATATGTCAGTGATTGAGGATCTATTGCGGTGGTTATGATATTCACATAAGGTACGCTCAGCAGTTCGGCTTTTGTCTTGAGAATTTCTTCTGATGGAATTTCTGTATATTGAAGAAGATAATGATCGATGGCGATCTCTTTTTTGAGAGCGTCGATCTCATATTGGTTGGCACGATCTTGGTCTACGAGATTCTTTTCAATAAGCTTTCCTAAGAATAATTTTGGCGCTATTCCCATACTCTCAATATAGGGAGATTTATGCTAAAATGCAATAGAAGACAATAAGTTCTTCCAATAATAATTTAAATCCGTATGGTTCCTCGATTACTTATAGGATCAGATGCCACTCAGTATGAGAATGTTGTGAATGATTTTATTTTGCAACATCCTTCAGTGAAAAACAGTGTTTACAAAATGTGGCCTGAAGAAGGCAGAAGTATCACTATTGAGCAGATTAGATTGCTTAAGAAAGAATTACTTATCGCGTCTCATGAACGACTTGTAGTCATTTATGATTTCCAAACTGCCAAAACTGAAGCACAGAATGCTTTTCTTAAGACGCTTGAAGATCAGACGGAGAAGACCCAATTTATAATTTGCAGTAATCATGTAGGACTTATCCTTCCAACTATACTTTCTCGTTGTCAAATAGAGAATATAGCGAGTACATCGACGAAAGCTGTTGATGAAGATATGATGCATATTGTTGATGCAATCTTGGGCGATCAAAATTATAGTTTTCTGAATGAAAAAACGTTGCAAGTCTCAACAATTGAAGATGCCAAAGTTCTTTTTCAAAATATTCTTTGTGTCCTTCATAAAAAGATCATTGAAGGAAATGTCCTTGCTGCGTATCTGGCTCAAGAAGCCCTCACTCTCTCATCGTTGCTTACTACAAACAATTTAAATCCTCAACTTACGATAGATACATGGTGTATGTTTGCTCGGAAATCTGCACAAAAAAAGTGATCGTGGTATCATAGATATATGAGTCTGTATATAAAGCGTGGTTTTACTATCTTGGAGATTTTGGTGGTGATCGGTCTCATTGGAATTCTTGTCGCAATGAGTAGTGTGGGGTATGTAAATTATTCACAGAAATCTCGAGATTCTCGTCGGAAAATAGATCTTCAACAACTGCGTTCAGCCCTTGAATTATATCGAAGTAATTCTGCCGAGGGTGTATATCCTAGTGTCAGCCAGTATGGCTCAGGCACGACCTCAGTACTCATAACCGCAGGACTTCTGCAGTCAATCCCTGTTGACCCACGAGGAAATGCATATGTTTATGCTCCTTTGCCTGTCAATTGTAATAATACATCCACCTATTGCATAAGTTATACGATTGGTACAACGCTTGAAGTGAATAATCAACAGTATACTGTCACTCCCAATAGTGTGAACTGATTTCTTCTCTCCAAATTTATAGTATCATGAAGATATGAATAAGGGTTATACACTGCTAGAGATACTTTTAGTCTTGACACTCATTTTATTGCTGCTGGGTGGAGTCACGGTGACCTATACTCGATATAATGCTCAAAAAAGTATGGAAAAAGATGTGTTGGCTTTTAAAGATGTCGTTACACTTGCACGTGAAAGGACTATCGCACGAGATCTAGGAGATACTTTAAATTGCACAACCTTCACAGGGTATCGTGTACAAGTTGACCCAGCTGCATCAACCTATCGTTTATATCGTATGTGTCAAGGCTTGACTATCCCGCCAATAAGTACCTATCAGTTGCAACTTACTCGAATTCCTGGAGCAGCGCTTATCAATATTGATTTTCAGTATCCATACGGTACATTAAGTGGCGCGGCACAAACTATCCGTTTTAACAATACTCGCATGTCAGGTTGTCAGCAAGTGCTGATCAATGCAGTGGGTGTTATCTCAGACCAACCATGTTAAATATGACTGGAAACAAAAGCAATCAGCGGGGCTTTTCGATAGTAGAGATAATGGTTTTTATCACGATTTTGAACCTGGTTTTTGTGGCGGCGGTCAGTCTTGTGATAAGTTCTCTCTACCGAATGCGTATCAATATCCATCAGGCACGTGCTGTGTATTATGCGGAGGAGTTAAAGGAGTGGCTGAATGGAGAACGTGAAGCCGATTGGGCGGGTCTCCAGTCCCAGGCAGGGAATACATTTTGTGTGAATAATCAGCTAACCTTAAATGCTACATTTAGCAATTTTACAACTGGTGCATGTCCTTTTAGTGGTATTGGCGCCAATAACCCTCGTATCTTTAGGAGGCAGCTAACTCTAACTCAGGCATCACCTACGCAGATTACGGCAGTTATTCAGGTCTCCTGGAATGAGTCTGCACCAAATGGAACCTTACAGCAATACAATGAATCTATACAAACAATTTATACCAATTGGTAATATGCTGAGACACTCTCTAATAAAAAGATGCGGGTACACACTTATTGAGATGCTTATCGTTTTGTCGCTTCTCACCATTATCATGCCTGCCATATTTACCATTATTTATACTCTTCTCAATCAACAGGTCAAAATCTACCGTCTTGTCGAAACTAAACGTCAGGGAGATAGAATCATGTCTTTTATGAAGGAAAAAATTGTCCGTGAAGCTATGGGTATAAAAAATGGAGCGGGATTACTCCGATGTGCGACTTATACAGCCATCCCCGAAAACACTACTAATGGTAATGATTTTATATTTATGAAAACCGTAAATCCCTCGGGACCTACTTTCAATTTTTATCTTACCAATAGTACATTCTTTGTACAAGACACAGGAGGGCTGCCAACTACCAGTCTCCACGATAATAAAGTACGCGTGAGCAATTTTCAAATAGAATGTTTTAGGCGAAATTCAACGATTCCATTTACTCAATCCAATAGTAATGTAGTTTTGGTAGGGTTTACTTATACGGTTGAGTTTGTCGATAATAGTCCAACTCAGGCTGAAGGAGTCACATCTTTGCAATATCAAACTAAAGTGAGACTGCGTTAATTCGTTCTCAATTGATTTTCGTAGTCCTTTTCTGCTAATCTTGAACATATGGCAGCTACTTTTGCACTGGATATAAATGAACAATTTACGCGGATGGCAAGCCTTTCTTTTGAGAAAGGTGCTATCGAACTTTTATCACTAGGCTACGATCAAACAACACCTAATTTTTATACCAATCCAACCGACCGTACTGCTACGGATGAAGGCAAAATAATCTCTAATCTTCACACTCAGCTTGGTTTGCAAGATAAGCGGGTACATGTTATTCTGCCTGATTCTAAAACGTATTCTCAGCTTCTTGTGATGCCCGATTTAAAAGAGGAAGAGCTTGTAAATGCTATACATTTACAAGCTGATGAATTTGTGCCGCTGCCTATAGAAGATGTATATATAGATTTAGATATTATTTCCAAATTGCCAGACAATAAACTGCTGATCCTTTTTGTTGCTGCTCCAAAAAAAATAGTGGATCATCTCTCGAATACTATTTCTCTTGCTGGACTTGAAGCATATACACTGGAAAATGAGCTGAGTGCTGTAGGAAGATTCATATCTGAAGTGTATCCTTTTATCAAAGAGCCATCTCTTATAATCAATTTCGGATTTGGAGGCAGCTCAATTTATTTTCTCAATCCGCCCTTCCCCTATTTTCAAATTACCCGAGCTACTCATATTGGCCTCGATATTTTATTACGTGATCTTTCTGTCAATTTAAATTTAAAAGACAAACAAGCGCTCGATGCTATGCAGAATGTGGGTCTCAAGCCAGGGGCGGCTGAAAATATCTATCCGATTATTTATCCGATTATAAGTGAACTCCTTACTGATATAGAAAAAACAATGCTTCTTGCCAAGGAAAAGTACAACTCAGTAATAAAAAACATATACTTGTACAATCTCAATGGACAAATAGCCGGTCTTAATGAGGCAATTCAAAATAAATTAAATATCCCCACTCAGGCTTTCCCAACGCCTCAAATAATCCTACAAAATCCGGTAAGCCAATCATTTGCTACATCTATGTCTTCTTTTATATCAGTTATTGCCGCAGATATTCGATGAAACGATATATTGATCTGTTTGCCCAACAGATCAATCAAAATAAATATCTTATTTATCTAAATAAGGCTAAAAAAACAGGGTTAATACTCCTGTTCACCTTTCTCGTGATTCTGATTTGTGAAGCGGGTCTTTGGGTGTATTTTGCACAGCAGACGAAATCGAAGCAGGATGTAAAAAAGAAATATAATACGTTTATTATCCAAAATCAGGTATTTGATAGTAAAATCAACTATTTTGCGTTTAAATTTGGTTTACTTAAGCAGCATCTCAATACTGATGCAAATGTGTCCTATTATTATGGTTTATTGAGTACATTCCTTACAAGTATCAATACTGGAGCAATTGTTTCAGAATTTTCACTCACCAATGAGCAAAGTGTGATTTTTAGTTTGAATTTTAGCACCTATGAGCAAGCTGTCGCTTTTATGTCACGACTTGAGTCCGAAAAATTACCCGATTATTTTTCTTCATTAAAACTCAAAGAATTTACCATAAGCAATCAGGAAAATAGTGGATACGTATTAGAATTTCAAGGGACCTTTAAGAAGGTGACAAATGCAATTTAAACTCGAGGAAATAAAAAAATTATTTCGTTATACAATCGCTTATCATGTGATAGCAATTTATTTTGTGGTCATTGTATTTGGGATTGGGGCTTTGTATATATCTTTTATACTCTATAATTCATGGAATACTCTTTCCAACCTTTCGGTAGAAGTAGAAAATTATAAATCTTCAGTGGAGTTTATTAGCAAAAATCGTGATCTTGTATACCAGAATGTTGATGAGTACAATAAAACACTTGAAGCTCTCATCCCTGATGAGGAAAGCTATTTTTCGGTAGTCACGGCGCTAGAAAAACTTGCCTCAGAGACGGGAATTACTATACAGTCCTATACCATAGATCTTGAATCGACCAATGTTTCTAAGCTTAGTCTGCGTGTTGAAGTGACGGCTACAGAGGAGTCTTTGGAAAAGATATTAAATAATTATGCGTATACTGGAGGACGGCTGATTACTATAGAAAAAGTAGAATTGTCAAATCTCGGAGAAGCACGCAATGTATTCTTATTCAATTTCTACCATCAACCCTATACTGTAGGCACGTCTGTGACACAAGAAAAACTAACTAAAAAAGATATAGATTTGATCGAAGATATACAAAGTAGGATGAAACCTTAATCTCGAAAGGTTACTTTCTTCATATCCTTGAGTAGTTTAGCCATGCCTTCTGAGAGCTGGGCTCCAACCGATTTCCAATACTCAAAGCGAGCTTTTGAAAGTATCATTTCTCGTGGCTCTTTGAGAGGATCATATTGACCTATTTTTTCAATATAAGCACCATCTCGTTTTTTTCTTTTATCAAGAACAACGATTCGGTAAAAAGGTGTTTTTGGTTTCCCAAATCTCATTAATCGTATTGTGACTGCCATACCAACAAAAAAAATTATTAATTTGTATCATCCCCGCCTCCCTTGGGGTCCAGGAATATTAAACCCTGGATTCCCGCCTACGCGGGAATGACAATGTAATTCAGAATGTTCCATTATATCTTTATTTAAGCAATTTTTCTAGTGCAATTTGAGCGGCCAGCTCTTCCGCTTGTTTTTTAGACTTACCCGTTGCTTCTGCAAGCTTGTTATTATTTACAGAAACTGCTACAGTAAAGCTTTTTTTGTGCTCAGGGCCAGTCGATTCCACAATTTCATAGCTAGGCAATGTTTTAAACTCAGCCTGGGTAATTTCCTGCAAGTGACTTTTGGGAGATAAATAGAGTTTATTCTTTACTATATGATCAAGCTTTTCCTTAAATAGGTTTTTCTCAATAAATGAGAAGGCTTTTTCAAAACCATGGTCTATGAATATAGAGGCAATAAGAGCTTCAAAAGCATCGGCTAAAATATTTATTTTTGTTCTGCCGCCTCCCTTTTCTTCACCATGAGAGAGAAGTAAATAATCTCCTAGTTGCAAGTTCTGAGCTGCTTCGGCCAGACTTTCAGTACGTACTATGGAGGCTTTGATATCGGTGTAGTCCCCCTCACCTAAATCGGGATAATTATGATAAAGATAGATTGATGTCGCAAGTGAAAGGACACTATCTCCTAAAAATTCAAATTTTTCATTTGATGGGAGTTCAAAAGTGCGATGTTCGTTGAGGTAAGAACGATGTACAAATACATTTTCAAGTAGTTTTTTATCTTTAAACTGTATATCTATAGTTTCCTCAAGTTGAGAAAGTGTATTATTCATTGGGTGTTGGTTCTTCATTTGTAACTGCCTGCAATATAGCACCCAAAACGGCGTTTATAAAGGCATAGGATCGGTCGTTTCCCAGCTCTTTGGCAAGCTCTACTGCTTCGTTTATGATTACTTTTTCAGGCTCTTTTTTTTCTATGAGTATTTCAAAAATGGCAAGTCGAAGTATGCTTAAATCAATTTTGGATATTTTATCGACCGGATATTTGGGAGCGTGAGTTGCTATGTATGCGTCTATATTGGGTGTTTGATCAAGGATTTGCTGCGAGATATCTTGTACTTCTTTGTATGGAGGTATCACTTTTTGATCGCTTGTATAGAAAAGATGTGCGTATATATTCTGTACTATTTTTACACGCCGTTCATGTCGGGGATCGTTCATTGTTATTCCTTGTAGTAGATAAGAGTTAAAAGATAATAGAGAAGAGATAGCGAGTATACAGAAAGAGTAACTTTTCTCTTTTAACTATTATCTTTTATCTTTTCTACGTAACTATTTATCACAGTACTTACATACTCTATGTGGAAGTTTCTTTTTTCCACAGTTTAGACATACGATGAGTTCAGGTAGGGTCGTTTCTGCTTTTCGTACAGAAATTCTTCTTCCTTTTCGTGCTGTTGAATGTTTTCTTTTTGGAAGTGGTGCCATATATAAAAACTAATACCTAACAGGGTAAATTACAACTGAAATGATACCACGTACAAGTTTATATTACAATATCCTTACGAATTCGTGATTGTTATAAATCTGCTAGTCCCG
>CAZPYR010000029.1:0-13943 GCA_964590815.1 uncultured Gammaproteobacteria bacterium
GTAAGAGTTGATATACTTTAACACCTGAAAGTGAAAGTGGTGTCTGAAATGAAAGGAAGATACCTTTTTCCGCACGCTCATTGGCTTCAAGCTCAGTAATATCTTCTCCCTCAAAAATAATTTCACTTTTCTCTTTTCTTTCTTCACTATTTACTATATAAGCAGGATGTCCCATGAGAGCATAGGAGAGGGTAGATTTACCTGATCCATTGGGACCCATGATGGCATATACTTTGCCTTTTTCAAACTCGAAATCAATACCTTTTAATATATCTTTTCCCTCAATTGAGACTTTTAAATTTTTGATAGTTAGCATGAATAGTAGTCACAAATAATAATGTTCAAATAATGTAAACAGTGTGCGTTTTTTTAAAAAAACTTGCGAGCTCGTAATATATTACCTTATAAAATGACATAAATCAATGTATCAGAAAGCTCTCACGCCATCATTTCTTACTAATTCGGCTTGTGCGTTTATATCGTAGAATCTTTTAAAGACAATCGGGGCTTACGATCTAGTTCGGCAAAATCTTTGACAAACATACCTTTTTCGGCTCGAAAAGATGCCGCCACTCCAATCATGGCGGCATTATCAAAATTTAGATATTTATAAGGAGGAAAATATACTGAACCATCATATTTTGCGGCAATGTGACGGACTAGATAACGCAGACGTTCGTTCACCGACACTCCTCCACCGACCACAATCCTTTTTGCCCCAGTTTTCAACACCGCGAGCTCCACTTTCCGAGCCACAGATTGAAAGACAGCTTCTTGAAAAGAACTTGCCAAATAGGCAATTTTATTTACTCTTTCTTCCTCAGACATTTTTCTGGTGAAATATAAAAAGGAAGTTTTGAGTCCTGAAAATGAAAAATTTATATTATCTGGCTTATTCATAGGACGAGGAAATGAATACGTGTCAATATTGTTGACATCATGAGCAAGTTTCTCAATGATTGGGCCTCCAGGATAACCAAAACCAAGCATGCGAGCCGCTTTATCAAGAGATTCTCCAGCCGCATCATCTAACGTTGCGCCCAGTATCTCGTATTTCAAATGATCTGTAAAAAGGATAAGCTCTGTATGACCTCCTGAAATGAGTAACCCAAGATAAGGAAATGCAAATTCACGCTTTGGATTGCCTTTACTATTTTGTACAAAACTTGAATACAAATGTCCTTCCATGTGATTCACCCCTACAACTGGTTTGTTGTGTTCTTGTGCAAGTGAGATAATCTTGTTGATGCCCACTTCAAGAGCTATGGCAAGACCTGGACCATAGGTCACGGCAAACGCATCGATATTTTGTAAAGACGAGGCATGCCTCGTCTCTACCTTTGATATAGCTTTATTTATCACCCAATCGATCCGCGCTTGGTGGGCTCGCTTTGCCACAGAGGGAAAAATGCCACCCCACTGGGTGTGTAGGCTTATCTGTGAATACTCGACATGTGAAAGCACACGACGACCCTCCACCACGGCGGCTGACGTATCATCGGCAGATGTATCGACTGCGAGTATTTTCATATGATTAATTCTGTTGAGAAAGCCGACTCAGTGTCACAAAAAGTGGGCCTGAGTTAACAGATAAGATAAAACCCTGGATTCCCGCCTTCGCGGGAATGACAGATCAATTTTTTATAATAATTTCTCGTCCTTTCTCCCCCTTATACCCAATCTCAATAAAAACCACTTGTGCTTTTTCAGATAATACCTTATACATCTCCCCTAGCTTCTCTCCCCACTCAATACACATAATCATGCCATCTTTTGCATACTCCTCAAAGCCCAAATGCTCAAACTCCTCCTCATCTTCAATATTGTATAAATCGGCATGCACAAACTTTTTATAATTCGTAATTGGAATATCGTATTCATAATAAATGACAAACGTGGGAGAGACGATGTCTGTAATGCCAAAATACGAGGCCATCCCTTTGATGAAGACTGTTTTCCCTGCACCCAAGTCACCTTTCAGTACACAGACAACCGGTTTTCCTTTATATTCTTGGACGATAGTAGAGGCAATAAACGCGCCGAGTTTATGTGTTTGGGTAGGAGTCGCGCTGCTATATTCTTTGGTATTTGATAAAAGGATATCACCTTTGCGCAATACTTTTAACTGATCGGTTGTCAGATCGAGAATAGTGGATGGTTTATTGCGAGGAAGCTTGCCTGCATCTACTACTAAATCTATTAAATTTTTTTTATTTTGAGGAAGCTGTTTGAGTAAAGACTCAGCAGAATAATGTGGAGCGCGGCCTCCCAGATTGGCCGAGGTTGCGGTGATAGGTTTACCAAAAGCAGATACAAGCTCCTGCACGAGCGTATATTGAGGCAGTCGTACCCCCAAAGTGCCTTTTTCTGACTCGAGCTTTGCACACACTGTATGCTTGGCATCAAGAATGATAGTAAACGGTCCAGGTAAAATCTTTTCCAACATTTTGTGTTTCTTTGTTGCGTGCACTGTGTGCTCCAACATTTGAAAATCCGAAACAAAGACAGATATTGCTTTTCCTGGCGGTCTATTCTTAAATGCGATCAGCTTTTCTACTGCTTTTTCGTTGGTGGCATCAACAAGCAATCCATAAACGGTATCAGAGGGAAACACTACAAGACCACCCTCTTTTAGCACTGTAATTGCTTCTTTTATTACATCTTCTTTACGTTCTTTTGATATTGTTAAGATTGTGGACATACTAAGGTATTTTACAACATGTTAGACCTCAGTAACAACCTATTTCATTATAATTTTAGCAGTCACCCAATCTGTCCGCTTTTCATTTCAGAATTTATCTGATAGAATGTTGCGGTATGAGTAAAAAGAAACCAAATCCAAACATGAAAAATATAAAAGAATTCAAACTTAATTTTGATATTAAGACTGTGTTTATTCTCCTTTTTGCAGGCTTCTTTATATATACATTATTAAGTCCTCTCCTTCGAGGCCCAGCAGCAGACGCCAAAGATGTGCCACTCAATCAGATACTTCGGGATATAAAAACCGATAAAATTGATAGTATCGTCGTTGAAGAAAATAGGATTACTGCAAAATATAAAAATGGAAATTATGCCATAACCCAAAAGGAGCCTACCGATAGTTTTAGACAAGTACTTTTAGAAGCGAAAATCCCTGTTGAATCGGTAAATTATGAAACTAAAGATTCGACAGCCTATGTAGAAATCATGAGACTGCTCGGGAATTTGCTACCTCTTGTATTTATTTTTCTTCTGTTTATGTTTCTTATCCGACAAGCCCGAGGCGCGCAAGACTCTGTCTTTTCCTTTGGACAATCCAAAGCTAAACGTTTCAACAAGGATATGTCCAAGATCACCTTTAAAGATGTCGCGGGCGTAAATGAAGCTAAAAAAGAGCTTGAGGAAGTAGTCGACTTTTTGAAAAATAGTGAAAAATATAAAAAGCTCGGCGCTCGCACACCTAAGGGTGTGATTTTAGTCGGGCCAGCAGGATCTGGTAAAACATTGCTTGCCAAGGCAGTCGCGGGTGAAGCCAATGTGCCTTTTTTCTCGATTGCTGGATCTGAATTTATGGAAATGCTGGTGGGGATCGGAGCTGCCCGTGTACGAGACCTTTTTGCAACCGCTAAAAAAAGTGCCCCCGCTATAATTTTTATCGATGAAATAGATGCCATCGGCCGAGCTCGGTCTACCGGCGTCATGCAATCTCATGATGAACGTGAACAGACACTCAACCAAATACTTGTTGAAATGGACGGATTTAACCCCAATGAACAAGTAGTTGTCATGGCAGCTACAAATCGAGGAGATCTCCTTGATACCGCACTCCTCCGTCCAGGACGTTTTGATCGTCGAGTCATGGTCGAGTATCCAGATGTTGAAGGACGCAAAGATATCATCAAAATTCATGCAAGAAATAAACCAATTGATGAAAGTGTAAACTGGGACAAAGTAGCTCGACGAACTGTCGGTTTTTCGGGAGCAGATCTTGAAAACATGCTCAACGAGGCCGCAATCAGTGCCGCACGTCATGACCGAGATAAAATATCTATGGAAGATATCGAAGAGGCAGCTACAAAAGTAAAACTAGGACCTGAAAAGAAACGATTACAGACCGATTTTGATCGTAAAATAACCGCATATCACGAAGCCGGACATGCTATCGTATCTCACTATCAGGAGCATACCGATGTGGTGCACCGTATTTCTATCGTCTCACGTGGCATGGCATTGGGCTATACGCTCATACCTCCCGATCGGGATAAGCTACATGTTACTCGTACGAGCTTGGTAGAGCGTCTTGCTGTGATGATGGGTGGACGAGCTGCTGAAGAAATAGTATTTAAAGAAGTCACCACAGGTGCCGCCAACGATTTTGATCAAGCAACAAGTATCGCCCGTAATATGGTTATGGACTATGGTATGAGCTCAATAGGACCAATCAATCTGGGGCCAACTATGGATATCACCGAATGGGGCAAAAGTTACTGGGAACAAAATACTTTGTCACAAGATATGATGAATAAAATCGATGTAGAAATCAAAAAGATTTTGGATGAAGCCTATGCCAAAGCTAAAGAACTCGTTGCAGCCAATCGAAAGGCAATGGATGAAGTAGCGGAGGCTCTTGTCAAAAAGGAAAATCTTGATCAGGAAGAATTTGAAGCCATAGTCGGGAAAAAGACACGCCTGGCAGAAGATGTACTTCCGACCACTATTTAAAACCCGTAAAGATACATTCCACAGACAGAATATTCTACGAATTCTGTATACTAGAAGTCTATGAAAAAGACATTAGTGCTTATTGACGGTCATGCTATGATACATCGGGCATATCATGCTCTTCCAGATACTATGGTAAGCACCGATGGTATACCGACAAATGCGGTCTATGGATTTTTTATGATGCTTCAGAAGGTGCTCACCGAGTTTAGACCTACTCACCTTGCAGTTTGTTTTGATACTCCAAAACCCACCTTTAGAAAAGAACTTTTTAAAGATTATCAGGCAAAAAGACCTGCCATGGAGACGACTCTCAAAGTACAAATACCCGAAATCAAGACACTTCTCACCAAAGGTGGCGTACAATGTCTGGAAAAACCAGGGTTTGAGGCAGATGATGTCATCGGGACTGTGGCTGAAATGGAAAAAGCCGACTTTAATCAGGTGCTCATACTCACTGGTGACCGTGATTTACTGCAACTTGCAGATACCAATGTATATGTGATCCTACCCAAAAAAGGGGTTTCAGAATTTACGATGTACACTCCCGAAGAAGTGCTCAATAAATTTGGCGTCAGCCCTTTGCATATACCAGACTACAAGGCGCTTGTTGGAGATGCTTCAGACAATTACAACACAGCCAAAGGAATTGGTCCAAAATCTGCCAATAAACTACTCGCGCAGTTCCCCACTGTTGAAGAATTGCTTGAAAATATAGATAAAATAGAAAATGAAAAATGGAGACTCACCTTGGCTGAATATAAGGAGACCATCTTGCTCTTTAAAAAAATTGCAACAATTGTACGAGATGTTGATGTGCCTTTTAAAGAGCAGGAACTCATATTTAGTGAGTTTAAAGATGACATGAAAAACGAGCTGAGAAGACTTCAGCTCTTTTCTCTTCTTACGAAACTCTATCCTCAAGCACCCAAAGAACCAGTGGTAAAAGAACCCGCACAAAAAAAGGAAGCTAAGCAAACTGACCAAATAGATCTATTTTCGTAATACTTAACTCGCATCTCATAACTTTTAACTTTTATCTTTTAACTCTATAAAAATGGCTCCCGATACCCAGCAAAATGTGCTTTACACAATCTATTTCATTCTGCTTCATAATTTTGAAGCACTCTTCTACGCAGGATGTATTATCCTTGTCACGTTGTGGGCGCTTTATAAACCGACACGAGCCAAGATAATCATTATGTGGGGTTTTATAATTCTACTTTTTGCTTTTGAATATAATAAACACATTCTTGAACCTCTGAGGCAACAAACAATAAATTCTCTTGTCACAGAGCGCCAAAGCTGGCGCATCGAACATTATATTAATAAATTTACAACACGAATCTTACCGCGAGGACTACCCCTTCTCGGTTGGTTACTCGTGATCGGCGGAAGTTTTGTGGAGATAAAAAATTTTCGCAAATTTAAAAAAAATTCAGTAGATAAATCAAAAGTTGAGTGAAGATATCTTTGGACTTACTCCTCCAAAAACAGCTTCAACTTCTCCCAGTTACTTTTTAGTACCTCTGGGAAGCCCTCTTTCTTTTTTTTCTCAATCAGATAGTCAGCGCTCCCTCCCATTTCGTAGGTAAATATTTCTTTATCAATCTTTCCTTCTGTCAAAAGGATGACCGATGCCATCAGGTATTTTCTCATCACATTCAACCGTCCTTCCTTTTCATAGCGTCGTGTAGAAAAATATACCAGAACATCTGGGAGGAGCTCCGCAATAACACCATTATCTCGCGCGCGCTGGATGATCTCCTGATCTTCGGCAAACACCACACCTTCATCGTAGCCTCCTAAATGGTCAAAAAGCGATTTTAGAAATAAAACAGTTGGTCCGTAGGTAAAGGGTTTTTTGGTATGATGACTCATTTCAATGAAAAACGTCTGTATTTTATAAAGCAGTTCATCATGTGCATACTGACTATCGGGGATATGGGCCGGGATAAAAAGGAGTCGTTTTGAATGAGCAATGACCGTATGTAGTTGCTCTATAAAATTGTTTTTGACTCTCATATCGGCATCTAAAAAGATTATATAACTGCCCTTTGCATGGTGCGCACCGAAATTGCGCTGTGCCGAAACCTGCTGTTTGGGAGATTGTAGCAACAACAAATTGAGTTGGCTTTTGAATAAAGTTGCCTTTTGCAGTGTTTTGTCGGTCGAAGAGCCATCTGAAATAATTACTTCAAAGTTTGGGCTTGTCTGGTGAGATAGATCATCGAGTAATTTTGGAAGATATTGCTCCTCGTTGTAGGTCGGTATGATGACACTTATTTGAGGTTTCATAGCCTCTACAGTATACTCGTTTTATCGAGTAATAAGCGGTAATAATACTTCTGATCTAAAATTTACAATATCCATCTGCTCTTCTAGTGGCTGTCGATTGAGATCACTCCAAGTGGTATCGACTTGTATGCCACTTGTCCTTTCTTGCGATACCGTCATTGAGACATCTTCTGTAGGCAATTCACCTGGTGGCGAAACGTATATACATGAAGTTTGCTCATTATTACAGAAAAAAGTACCATTTGTTGTAGTGGTGGGGACCGTATCTGTGATGACTGCTCCACTTTCCACGACCACACTTTCGCTAAATGTTGTTTCAATTTGAAGTCCTTCGGTAGAACTTATATGAGTATGATAGGTGAGCGTTTCTGTTTCACGCAGGGCATTATCTATCTCCACCCCAGTGCCCTGCGTATTTACCTGAAGCAATCCATTGGTAGTATTTTCAGGCACGAATGGCACTATATGAAGCGACGTATCTGTTAAATAATTTTCAACTTGAGCTGGGGTTATACCGGGATGAAGCTCAATGAGCTGAGCTGCGGCTCCAGAAACAGCAGGAGCCGCCATAGAAGTACCACTCATAGTAGCTTCACCATGTTCGTTTAGGTGACTGGCAGATACGATACGAAATGCCGGGGCGAGCAGGTCGATTTCTTCTCCATAATTTGAATTTACATAAAAACCCAACGGGTTCGGCCCACCATACCAAGCTGCCCCACCGACCGCAATCACTCCATCAGCCGATGCAGGCGTGTATTGTGCGACATCATTAAAATCATTGCCGGCAGCTGCAACCACCGTAAAGCCAGCTTCAACAAGTTGTTCGACAGCTGCATTGAAACCTCTTCCCATCAGCCCCAAACTCAAATTGACGACGGTAGTACTAGGGACCATAGTTCGATCGATTTCGCCCAGAGCGTGCAATACACCGCCTCCCGTTCCACCATTATTACAATGTAATACTCTCCACGAAACAATCTCTGCATCCGTTGCAACTTTGGCGGCAATACCTGCAACATGGGTGCCATGACCATGACAGTCAGCCACATCATCATCAAACACCGTATATCGTGCCGTAAGTCGGCTCGTGCCATCGGGTTTCAAAAAATAATCATGCGGGTTGACTCCCGAATCCACGATCACGATAGTCGTACCCTCTCCCGATGCCGGAGCATTATAGATGCTGTCTTCCAAGTTTGGACTTGCATCATCAAGGATATCTCGATTTATAGGAGCGGAAGACTCTACTATTTCATCATATCCTTGCACTATACCATCCTGCTGTATATACGACACTGAAGGATCTCCTTGTATACTTCTGATCTGACTTTCATTAAGTTCTGCTGCAAACCCTTGCAGAGTTTCAAACGTAAAGTCGGGATGAATATTATATTGTGCTATAAATTGCTGTATCTGCTCGGGAGTCGCGTCCCGCAGGGACACGATATAATGATCTGGTATTCCCACACCTGCAGGAAGCATTTGCACGATCGCTTGTGGTGTGTCTGCTATCTGTGGTTGTTGGGCTACGGCTTTTTCTTTTGCGCCAAAAAAAGCAATGCTACCCAATGCAAGTAGTCCCACAGCCTGGCTTCCGACCTTTCTCATTACTTCTCTAAATTCTTTACTCATACTATTTAGCGTCTTATCACAGGTAAAAATGAATAATTTCCAAAATGTAAACGTTGTTCATTTTCGCCTACTTGCCCATCTTCATCGTTCCAGGTTGTTTCAACCAAGATTTGTTTGCCCGGAAATGACGAAGCTTGTATCGTCAGCTCTTCCTTTGGAGACTCACCACCAGCAGATTTATAAATACATGTTGGTTCTATATTATTACAGTAAAACCTACCATCTGTAGTTGTGACTGGCACACTATCGGTGATGACGACATCGCCTTGTAGGCTGAGCGGTGATGAAAAATGAGTTTCAATTGTCAGAGGGGCTGTATCGGTAATATTTGTGTGATAGGTGAGTGTATATGCCCCATTTTGCAGCGCGCTCCGCTCGACGCCCGTCTGCAAAGCATTTACTTGTACGACGTTACTGGTCGTATCTGCGGGTGCGTCCGAAACGAGAGGCAACGATGTATCTTTGATATATGTCTGTACTTGCGCAGGTGAAGCATCAGGATTATATTGTTTAAACACGGCGGCCGCGCCACTTACATAGGCAGTCGCTTGTGAAGTGCCACCGGTACTGAGAGTCCCGGTTGGATCTGCAAATGAGGTAGATTCTATCGGAAAGCCTGGCGCCAGAACATCGATACAATGGCCTATATTTGACTTTTCATAAAAAGCGACAGTATCTGGGTTATCATATGGCCATTTTATAGCCCCGACCGTGATAGCCGAAGGCTCTCGTGCCGGACTTATAGTACACGCATTTTTGCCGCCGTTACCAGCTGCGGCAACTACCGTAAATCCTTGTTTGGTGAGTTCTATTACTCCGGCATTTAGTATGCCACCGGGCATCTCGCCACTAAAATTGACCACTGTATGAGCGGGATCAAAAGAGTTGGCAATCGTATCAAAAGCCTCGTACACATCGCCTGCTCCACCAGTATTTGCACAATCAAAGACCTTTAGCGAAGCAATACTAGCCTCTTTTGCCACACCCCATGTTTGCCCGGCCACAATGCCGGCAATATGAGTGCCATGTGCATTACAATCCTCTGGGCCTTGTCCATCTACAAAATTATATCGTGAGGTGACTCTACTTTGTCCATTTTCATCTTTAAAATCATCATGATCATTGACTCCCGAATCAACTATGGCAACCGTCACTCCTCGACCAGTCGCGGTATAGCTAAATGCCTGATCAAATGGTTTATCTGTCTTCCCGCCGCTCATGACATCAAGCGACCACTGCGGATTGGGCTGCACCACGTCATCACCTGAAGCCTGCACTATAGCGTCCTGCTGTATATACGCCACTGAGGGATCTTCCTGCAGAGCGGCTACCTGCGCGTCGGTCAATGTGGCATTAAAGCCATTCAACACAGATTCATATACATGGTCAGGCGCAACTGACAGTTCTTCTACCTGCGATTGTACGTCTTCACCATCTTTCAAAACCACTATATACTTGCCCGGTATCGCGTATTCTCCGGCCACCATATGCAAGGCAGCTTTCGCTTGAGGATCTGGATTTTCTGTTTGCGAAGATACAGGCACTGCCGAAGCAGGTAAAATAAGTAAAGCGGCAAACACCGCCAGACCCACTGCCCGTAAGGCAATTCTTTTCCGAATTTCACCAGATGAAATATACTTTTTTATTTCCATGACAATCTATTATATCAAATACACATCTATTACATATAATTAATCCTGCTATAATAGCAACATGGACGCACTTAGAGTAGATAATCTCACTAAAAAATTTAAAGATTTCACCGCGGTAAACAATATTTCCTTTTCTCTCAAGAAAGGTGAAATCCTTGGATTACTAGGTCCCAATGGGGCAGGCAAAACGACCACAATTCAGATGCTGCTTGGCGTACTGACACCTAGTGCTGGTTCCATTTCCTACTTTGGGAAAAATTTACAAACTCACAGGGAACATATTTTGGAAAAGGTAAACTTTTCGACAACCTATACCAATCTCCCCTGGAGCCTTACAGTTAAAGAAAACCTCACGTATATTGCCTATTTTTATACTATCCCCGATCGAAAAAAGGCGCTGCGCGACCTCATTGAGACATTCAGACTTTCTGAGCTTTTAAATCAGCGCATGAGTGAGCTGTCGGCCGGGCAACTCACCCGGGTAAATCTAGCCAAGGCGTTTATAAATGATCCTGAAGTCTTGCTTCTCGATGAGCCCACAGCCAGCCTCGATCCCGAAATTGCCAAGTATATCCGTAGTTTTATCTTAGAAAAAAGGGCATCGCATCAGCTTTCTGTCATCTTCACGAGTCACAACATGTCTGAAGTCGAAGAGGTATGTGATCGCATACTTTTTATCAACAATGGCTCAATTGTGGCCGACGATACTCCAGAAAATCTCATGAAAACTATCGATACAGTCCGCATTCGATTGGTCATAGATAAAGCCGAAGAAAAGAGGCTCAAACCCTTTGGTGACAAAACAAATTACAAGATCACCTTTCACGACCATGAGACAATCATTGATATGAAGGAAAAAGATTTAGCGTCTCTTTTTGCGTATATGGGTCAACAGGCAATACATTTTCACGAAGTGAGTATCGATAAACCCGATTTAGAAGATTATTTTCTTCTTATTGCAAGTAAAAATAAAAATAAAGATCTATGAACACCCGCCGTATTTACGCGATGCTCCTGCGGCATCTTTTCCAGTTTCGCCGAAGTTATGATCGTATTTTTGATTCATTCTATTGGATTGCTCTAGATCTTATGATTTGGGGTATCACCGGGCTGTTTCTGGCAAAAATTTCTCCCAATAATAATCAGTTTGTGTTTATGATTATTTCCGGTGTTATCCTTTGGAACGTCACCTATCGTACGCAAATAGATATTAATGTCAGTCTTCTTGAAGAGTTGTGGAATAAAAATCTCATAAACTTGTTTGTGTCTCCGCTTGCGTTTAGGGAGTGGATTTTTTCGCTGGTTCTGCTGGGTATGGCAAAGGCTGTGCTTACGCTCGTTTTTGGTGCTTTTATCGCCTACGGTGTGTATCATGTAAATATAGTAGAGCTCTATTCATATCATTTGCTTGTGTTTATTGCGCTTCTTATGATGTCTGGTTGGTGGATTGGTTTTTTCATTTCGAGTTTACTCCTGCAGTACGGCACTCGTATTCAGACTTTGGGTTGGTCATTTGTGTGGTTGCTTGGGCCGTTTGCCGCAATTTATTATCCGCAGGATACGTTGCCAGCCTGGGCACAGACTATCTCCAAAGCCGTTCCGATGAGTTATGTTTTTGAGCAAAGTAGAAATTTGTTATTCAATCATCAAATTGATTACTTGCAGCTTGGCATAGCGTTGCTTCTCAATACGCTGTATACCCTTATTACGATCTGGCTTATTCGCCGTAGTTTCAATAAGGTTTTGGAGAAGGGTTTAGTAAAAGTGATTTGATCCGCATTTCCGAACTCCGATCCGAGATCCAGGGTATATGTCATCCTGAACTCGTTTCAGGATCTCCTTGTCATCCTCGCGAATGCGGGGATCCAGAGTATTTGTCATCCCCTGTTTGTCATCCTCGCGAATGCGGGGATCCAGAGTATTTGTCATCCTGAACTCGTTTCAGGATCTCACTACTTCTTTTACAGATACTACATCTCATGATGAAGCAATTTTTTCTTGAACATTTTAAATGCTTGCTAAAGACTCTATTAAAGAAACAATGCAAACAAAGTATTTATGTTAATTACTGTGTTTTGATGTAACTATAGATAAAAGTGGATTAGGGATATCTTTTTTATTGCCGTTTGCATCTACACTTCTAAAGGGAACTAGTTGAATAAGGCCCAGTTCACCTAGTTTTGCAGGGTCTGTTAATATTTCATTTGTTATTTGAACTATTGAAGCTTCATCTTTTTCGGGAGTAAAAATAGGATTAGAAAATGTAACATATTTGCGTTCCTGTGGGTTAGGATTTCTGACTACTTGAAAAGCATTCATATGAACAGTATCGTCAGAAGGTGAATACATACCAATAATGCGAGGAAATTGCTTTTGACATAGTATAGATTGAATAGAATAGGGATCAGTTTTTAAGTCACTGATAGAGGGGCCGATAGCCGATTCTTGAGATAGACCGGCAGCCTTGAATTCTTCCATTGCGCGAGGTGGATGGTTATGATATTCAGCCTTTACTTGATAGCCTTGGTTTGTATAAAAACGTAATTTATCAATTACGTAATCTGATGGTAAAGATATACCATGTTCATGTCCTTTACTGATAAAGGCAATGACTTCTGATACATCACCTCTTCCCAGTAAATAGACTAAAAATTCCACACGACTTTCCCTTGTCATTTTTTTTAATTCTTCAAGTACATTGTCCCTAACAAGTATTTCTTTTCCACCTTCATGTTCACGGTCTTCCTGAGATATGAGTTCTACAAGAGGTGTTGCAGATGGGTTAATAAGTTCAACCAATGGATGATTTGGTGTTTTTTCATTAGTTGTACTAATGATCTCTACGAGTGGTCCTTCTGGCATACTAATTATATTTTACTCAAACTTATTATAATTTGCATATTAAATGAATAATAGATCTGAATATTTACCTCCTGGACACCGCCCCCAACACAAACGACCTATGCAAATCTTGCAAAAAGGACTCGTGAAAGTGAATTAATTCTACACATTTTATATTTCACCGCATTTTTCTTGTCCCAGAGCCTTATCATCCGCATCGAAAAAATGCGGTACCGCATGCTAGCGGCGTTTGAAGCCCCAGGGAAGAATGCGGTCCGCATCGCAGAGCCTCCCAGAAGGCCGACATTTTTGCTCACCGCATTATGCGGTTACCGTATTACCTCTATATCGGCGGCTTTTGCAATATGTAGTGTGCTTCCTATTTTTTCATACAATCCCGTGATGAGTACTCTGCTTCCTATGTATTGTTTGAGTGATATGGTGGCAGGGGTGATGATGATTACGATCGTGCCATCTTTTTCTTCAAGTACATAGCGTGTTGGGTTCTCTGTTTCTGGCGCATAGAGGCCTTTGAGTATGCCCAGTTTGGTTGTCTGTACTGGCGCCGGTGTTGCGGTAGGTAGTACGATCACCGCGGGCGATGGTTCTGGCATGGCAAGTACTGCATTGAGCCCCGCAATTTTTCCCCAGTCGTAGAACAGTTTAGAAGATGTTACCATACTCATCATCAGTATGAAAAGTGTGAGGAGTACGATGAAGGGGAGTTTTAGTTTTATGGTGAAGGTGGTGTTTTGGTTGCGGCGGAGTTGGTCGAGCCACTGGAAAAGTTTTTTGAAGGGGTTGTTTATGTTT
>CAZPYR010000029.1:13953-14169 GCA_964590815.1 uncultured Gammaproteobacteria bacterium
GACGAGTGGTTTGTCCAGTGTTGGGTCTGCGGGGGCGAGGTTTGTTTCCGATGTCATTTGTACGAATGTGCCGTGTGGCCCGCGGTTTTGTTGTTCGGCTTTTATTTTACGATCTTCAGAATCGTATGACATAGCTTAGTTGTAGCGCTTTTTCTTACAAATTGCAAGAGGATGTTTGTCCTGAACATGTCATCCTGAACTCGTTTCAGGATCCCC
>CAZPYR010000030.1:0-7254 GCA_964590815.1 uncultured Gammaproteobacteria bacterium
ATTTGGATTCTACTACTTCTCCCACAATCTCATGTCCTGTTGTGACAGGTTTTTGTATAGCGTGATGTCCGTGGGTAAATATTTTTATATCAGTGCCACATATGCCCGCAGCTCGCACTTTCAGAAGGACTTCTCCCGGCAGGAGCTGAGGTTTTTGTTTTTCCTCGAGTTTATATTCGCTTGGGCCGTAATATACGAGAGCTTTCATAGCTACTTATTATACTCAAGATGTGTCAATAAATTCAGCATGACAATATTAGATTATGCTTAGGTATAAGTACTTTTATAGAATTGTCTTTTGTACCCACGTAAAATCATTTTTCACTGCAGATGGTATTTTGCCCATCCGAAAGCCGCGTTTTATAAACTCCCATTGATAGTATGCGTAGGCCGCATAATCTTGTGGCTTGCATAAGATATCGGGAAAGTATTTCCAAACCAGTTTGTAGCTATGTATTATTTTTCGCCATTCGCCTCGTACGATATACAAATTGATGTTGCATAAATTCATAAAAAGATTGCAGTGTAAAAAATGGCGATACCGTACATGTCCTTTGTATCGTGTCTGGTAAATATCTTGCAATATAGTCAAATAATTTTCAAAACGTATCATATACCGTTTTTCTCGATCTTGCTTTTCTTGCTCAAATGAGCGTTCCCTATGCTCTCTAAATACAAATAGATTTCTGTAGTAAAAGTATACATCGCACAAGTCAAAAAGGTTTGTGCAAGGCCTCAAATCGCATTCTGACCCTTCTTCAGGGCTAAAACCACCCGTTTTTTTCATCATACTTTTTTTAAAGATGGTGGCGGCAGATGGCACTACCATAGGAGTAAATTTTTCAGCAAATTTTTTTAACACATGAGGTTGGCGTATGAGTAGGCTCCGAGAAAATACGGGAAAGTTGAAAAGTATGTTTCCTTCGCTGTTCATGATAGAAACTGGAGAGGTATAGAGATCGGCGGTATGCTCCGATATAACCTTTTGCCATTCTTCATACCACGTGGGAGCGATGAGATCGTCGCTAGGGAGAAATGTGAAATATTCATTGCTGGCAAGCTCTATACATCTGTTGTAGTTTCCGGCCATGCCGAGATTGGTCTCATTGCGTATATATCTAAAACCAAGATGCTTGAATTGGGCCGCAACGTGCTCGGTATTATCGGTTGAGGCATTGTCTATGATGAGTACTTCACTCGGAGGCACTGTCTGGTTGGCGACCGAGCGTAATGTAGCACTCAGGAGATCTGCCCGATTGTATGTGGGGATACATATCGATATCTTGGGTTTCTCTTGCGCGTTTGTCATGTTTTTTTTAGTATTCCGTAAACTGTACCCCCCAGCGCACCAAGTTGTCGCCAGTCGCCAGTAGAAATACACTTATAACAATAATACCCGTTTTGAAATAATATATTGGTCAAAAATCTTGCCAAATAGTCTGCATTTTTGACACCTATGTGTCTTTTGTAAAAAATGATAAAGTTTGAAATACGATGAAAAGCATCAGCACGAGGTTTGGAGGCTGTCTCGGTGTTTTCTACTTTATGTTGCAGTTGTACCTGCGAGGAAAACCACACTTTATACCCGGCTTTTTTTATTTTATAGGCAATATCGGCTTCATGATATTCGCCAAGACCTCGATTGAATATCAAGTCAAATCCATGATACTGCTTTAGTACAGACATGCGCATTGCCATATTGCAAGCTTCCAAGTTGTCAACTTCGATGGGAGTTTTTAATGTAAGACTATTTTCAAAGTTGGACCCCAAGGTGAATGCGCCACTGCGCATAAAATGGCCAACATCATATAATCTATTTTCATAAATATAGGAAGTATAAATCGTGTGTAGAAGTCGCCACAAAGGGTTTTTACTGCTACGGGTACGCTCAAAAAAAAGAAAAAGATCTCGGGATTTGCGACCATCAGCCGAGGTAATCGTAGGCCCCGTGACACCACCTACTTCAGGATGAGATTGAAATATCTCTACAATGTGTTTGAGCCAGTCGGGCGTCGTAACTACATCGTCGTCTATACGGATAAAAATATCGCCCTCTGCGTGCTCGTATGCTTCTTGGGCTGCTTGCACGAGGCCTGGAGCCGATTGTATAAGGTATTGTATCCGCAGGTCTTTAAAATTATTTAGCAGGTTTTGTACATTGTCATCATGTCTAATACCCACGACAATCACTCTAAATTTTTTATATGATTGCTGTCTCAAACTTTCCAGGCATTCGGAAAGCGCTTGTATATTGTTGGCTGTGGGTATGTAGATATCGGCTTTCATATCAGATTTTTATAGCATGGATAAAAAGGCTTGCTCCATTGGTACCTTTTACCGAATCAGTTCTGTAAATTTCATTGATAGTTTTACGATAATCATCTAGTGCGGCGGCATCGGCTCCTTTATCTAAGAGACTTTGAAACCTCACTTGCAAGGCAAGACGATCCCAGAACATACACGTATCCCGAGAAATATAGTAGTCGTAGCTTTGCATACGTAGTCCATGTCTCTTGAGGCGTGTCTGCCACTCGGTATGTGAGAGTGTATGGTAGTGATTGAGCATTGCATGGCGTTTATTCTTGTACCAGGAAGCCAGATTTTGTAGCGCCTTTGCTATACGTGGAGACCAACGGGAAAAGAACTGTATTTGCCCATAGCTTTCGATGATATTTGAAAGGTAGAGATACTCTTTAAAATTGTCAGAGGGTGAAGTGAAAATAAAATCTCCTCCCTTTTTCAAAGTACGGGCAACTTCACTCAGCACTGCCTCATTGTCGGGGATGTGTTCGATGACTGAGTTGCAAAAAACAAATTGTAAATAATTATCGGGAAGAGACATGTGTTCAGCGCTTTCTAGGAGTACTTTTTCATATCGATCTTTATCGATTGCGATCTGATAATCGTCGGCTTCCCCATTGTCTAGACCATACGTGAATTTTTCATCAAAAAGAAGTGAAGCCAAATAGCCATCCCCAGAGCCCAAATCTAGTGAAGGGTGTCGAAATTTTTTGCCTTTTGTGTTTTCATACGTGCACTTCAGCTCAATCGATCGAAAGAGCACAATCGCCGGATGGGTATACTCACCAAGATCCGCCGGTGAAAGTAATTTTGTTTTCATGATTTGATAAAACCTTCGGCATTCCCTATTTTTATATGCCGAACCTTATTAGTATAATACGAAAGGGCTTTTTTTCGCATAATATGTGGCAATATCTCATCATCTGTCTTTTTACGTGTTTGTTGTACCTGTTGTCTTTTTTTCCAAGTTTCATGAAAATGCACCATATTCCACCAGATAGCCTGGTGTATCCAGATCCAAGGTTGCAGCTTTCGTTGAAATAAAGAATAGTATGCTAAACCAACCCAAAGAACAATATGTAAGGGAAGTATTTTTAAAAGATTTTTGCCCTCTAAATTTTTTAAAAGAGTCAAAATATAGTTTTTGCATCCATGGAATTTGCCATTATAATCATGTTGATTTTTAGACAGTATCAGGGAGCTTGTACCCGACTCATGAAACACCACGGAAGATGGTACATATAATGCAGTATACCCAGCCATCCAGGCGCGCCAGGCCAGATCGGTTTCTTCAAGATATATAAAATAATCAGGGTCAAAATCGCCTTGTTGAACAAGAATTTTTTTACGTATACACATGCCCGCCGATTTAGCCGAAAAAATTGTGACAGGCTTTTCCGCCAGATCATCGGGTTGCCCTACCTCAGTACGGTGCACCAGAAAGCCCCATTGTCCGAGGTACTCGCCAGTGCAGTCTAGCAGCTGCGCGTCGTGGGCAAAAACAAGCTTGCATTGGATGAGTCCTACAGTACTATTTTGTTCAAATATATTGATCGCCTCAGGTAGCGTGTTTTTTTCAACATACGTATCATTATCGAGGAACATGACATACTCACCTTTCGCCTGCCGTATGCCTTCGTTGCGCGCCGCTGCTGGTCCGCGATTTTGCCCCAGTGAGACGACATGTACTGTCGGATATTTGTGTGTTAGATGTTGTGTCGTGCCGTCTGTGGAACCATTGTCTACCACAATTATTTCCATATTTTTAAAACCGGTTTGTATCAGCGAATCTACACACGTATCTATATAGTTAAAACCGTTGTAGGTGACGATAATGACTGAAACTTGAAGTTGCATGATATTAGTGCTTTTGAAAATGGTTATATAGTTGGGTGTATTCGTCGGCGATATGGTGTCCGCTGTGTTTTTCGGCCACAGCAGCCGAACCATTTTCGAGTTGGGCCACGATCTGCGGGTGCTCTACCATATATACGAGAGCGTCGTACCATTTGTCATTTTCTACCAGAATCCCATTTGTATTGTGTTGTACTTCTTCTATAAAATTTCCGATACGCGAAGCGGCAATACATTTATGGTAGCCTCGGGCATGGTAAAGCGGACCACTGGCAGCTATCGAAAGTCGAGCCGGGATAAGCACTGCGTATGCCTCCGCGTACAGTGTATCTAGCTCCTGTTCGGTTTCGATAAAACCTTTTATCTCTACGTGATCTTGTATTCCCAATGCCTTTATTTTCTCGAGGAGTTCTTCATAGGCGGCCTCCTGTCCAGGTATTTGTCCGCCTGCCAGCACGAGCTTATATGACGGGTGTATTTGTATAAATTTTTGCATTGCCTCCAAGATATATTCGAGGCCTTTGCGTCGTACCATATAGCCATAGTAAAAAAAATATGGTTTCTTGGGTATATGTCGCAACGTATGGTGAGGTACGACTGGAGCTATCGCATATACTCGATGAGGTGCCGCATAGTAATCGTCTACGAGTGTCTGGGCGAGGAGCTTTGTATGACACACACAAGCCGAAGCATAGCGTCCGATAATAGTATATATATAAGTAAATACGAGTCGCATAGTGCCAGGACGTATATACAATGGCTGGCGTATCAGAAAATTATGTATAAACTGAGCATCTATTTGTTTTTTTGCGACTACTGCATGCAAAGTAGTGATGACGGTATATCCACTTATCCGCAAAAGTATTACCAATAAAGGGAAAAGTAAGGCCGTAACTACTCCTCCATACATCGTAAACTCATGCTGAAGATGTACAATATCTGGTTTGTCGTGGCGGACCGCTTTGAGGATATCTAGGGCAAACCACCAGCCTTTTCTCCATATGGCTTTCTGGGTTATGGTGCGGGGCAGATGAGCTGAGTGTTCACCGATCGGCGTATAGAGTGTGATATGAAGACTTTTTTCGGTGGCAAGTGCTTTACAAAGATTCTCTGTATAGTGGCCGTGTGGCTCAATGGTGCTTACCATGGCAATCTTCATATGCAACATTATACTAAAGTCAAACTGTCATAACTCACCCTAAATCCCTCCCTTATCTTAAGGGAGGGAATATTGATATCAAGAGTAATAGTATGAGTTCTATCTTTTTTTGCTGGATAAATGGTTGGAGTTTTATTATTATTGTATAGATAGCAAAATAACATAAGAGATATTATGTCGAAGAAACACAAAAAGAAACAACGACAACTCACCGATGATCTTGAAGCACAGCCAGTAAGTGAGGCTTCTCCTTTACCCAAAATCGGGAGGCCCGTTTTCTATATGATCCTCATCATCTTGGTGATCATAAATTATGCCAATGCCCTCAATAATGCGTTTGTCTCAGATGATACCTATGGCATCATGAATAATCCGTATGTCGGTATGTTTGACAATGTAAAGGCACAAGCACTTCGGTACTTACAGCCTTTGCTCTATTTTATTATCGCCAATACTTTTGGCTTGGTGCCTTTCTGGTTCCGTCTGCTCAATGTCCTGGCACATATAGGCACTGTCTCATTTATGTTTGCTATTTTGAGCGTACTTACCACTCCCCTGGTGGCTTTTATGGCGGCAGCCCTTTTTGCCGTGCATCCGATGAATATAGAGGCTGTTTCCTGGATTTCAGGCGGGCCTTACTCCTGGTATACTTTTTTCTTTCTGCTTTCATTCTGGTACTACATGAAAGCGTTTACGACCAATAGAAAATGGCTTTACTATACACTTTCAGTAGTGAGTTTTTTGCAGTCGCTCAGTGTGGGTATACCTGCTGTAGTACTCAGCGGTGTACTGTTTCTTTACGAGTATTTGTGGGGAGACTTAAAAAAGCGTTGGCCCTACCTCATACCTTATTTTCTCTCTGGTGGCATTTTTGCGATCATTGCTGTCTCGGGTATTGGAGCGCGCGAGACTGCTTTTCGTGTAGATCATTATCAGGAGACGGTAAACTATAATCCGTTTCTTCAATTGCCTGTAGCTATATCTACCTATTTTGAGCTGTATGTATGGCCTGCGGCCCTGACGCTGTATCACTCGGAGATGAATTTTACGACATCACAATTTGCGTTTAAGGTGGTAGTGCTAGTGCTCTACATCATTTCACTTATCATTTCATTTTTCAAAAGTCGACCAATATTTTTTGGACTGGCAATCTTTATTATCGCATTACTGCCGACCCTTACTCCTCAAAGTATCCACTGGGTAGTCGCCGAGCGCTATGCGTACTTTAGTATGATTGGTATCACGCTTGTCACCGCCTACCTACTTGCCAAGATCCCCAAGCGCTATGAAGGGTTTATGTATGTACTATTTGTAGCTATGATTATCGGCTTTTCGATACGTACGATTGTCCGCCATATCGACTGGAAGAATGAAGATAATTTATGGGTTGCGACGGGTAAAACTTCGCCATCTGACCCAAAAACTCACAATAATCTGGGCGATGTATATACGCGTCAAGGCAACTACGCCAAGGCTGCCGAAGAGCTGATCATCGCTATAAAACTGAATCCCAATTATGGCGATGCCTACCACAATCTAGGCAATGTGTACCAGCGTGCGGGGCAGCTAGATGCAGCGATGGATATGTATGGTCATGCACTCCGTATAAATCCGCGATTATGGCAAGCGTACCAGAATATCGGTGCTTTATATTTCGCCAAGCAAGAATATGCGAGTGCTTCAGCCTATATGAATAAAGCCGCCGAATTCAACCCGAACTCAGCCCAAATCCATGCGTTTGTGGGAATCATCGAGATGAATCGAGGCAATAAAGAACTTGCAGCCAAAGAGCTACAGCTTGCGCTACAACTTGATCCGAACATGGATATTGCAAAGCAGGCGCTTATGGAGCTACAGAAGAAATAAAAGAGTGTGTACCCCACCCACCTTGTTGAGAGGTGAGTGGAGTAAGTCTGTGTGTGCACTCCCTTAGATTATGT
>CAZPYR010000030.1:7264-14124 GCA_964590815.1 uncultured Gammaproteobacteria bacterium
GGCAGTTGCCCTCATCCTTGGCATTTCCCCAGGTTACTGGGTTTCCCGAGCCATCTTTATCGGCAAACCAAGATGGACCTCGTGGCCGCATGGGATCGGAAGGCAGTTTTTCTGCCCCAACAGGCTTCAGTTGATCAAGCGCTGTTGGGTTCTCCCGATTCAAGACCAGTGCCAACCCATTGCGTACTTTGCCATCTGAAGCAAAGATTTCGAGTGCATATTTCACAAAGTAGTATGTTCGATCTCCGCTTGGCCACACGCGGTAGGCTACCCAGTCCCAGTGCTTGCATGGATCTTCTGGATCGTAGTTGTCTACGTTCCAGTTGAACAAAGTCCGCCAGCTTGCCAGGCGCTTGGCTGCTTTCACCTCATCTCCACTGTGTGGTTTGCCCATGGGTAGATCTGGTGCTCCTGGTTTAATCCCTGGAATAGTGACTTCGATCTCGGCCAGATATGCGCCCGGCTCAGTACCTGTATACAGAGCCGTTTGTCCACTTATAGTACGATTGGTGACTATAAAGGATTTTATCTCCGTACCTTTGTTGACAATGAGCTGATAGAGACCCAAAAGGCCCGTGGGTTTCCCCGTTATGCCTTTTGCGTCAAACACATAGCACGGGCATGACAGGGTGCTATACTCACGGTAGTCGCCATGATCTTCCACGACAGTAGCTTCATAGTAGCCTACCTGGTATAGATCATCGGTGATACGTTTCACAGCCGTCGCACCTGTATAGGTATAAGATTGTTTGCCAGCTCCATCAAACGAGCTGACATAATCTTGACCAAAGGTATACGATGGAATTATGAAAGATACCTTTTCCTTTTCATTCGTGATCCACCAAGTAGCAATTTGAGCTCCCATATAGACTGTGAGTAAGCCAAGTATTTGTCCTGCTGGGCCAGACATCATCTGCGTATTAGCCAGATACAAGACACCTCCTGAAGGATCATTTTTGCATTTGCGGACAACTTCACATACATGATCTCCATCGCATACTACTTCATTCACAATTTCTGCTTTGGGGCAACGTTCTACTACAGCACTGGGGGGTGCTGCAATGGGGCGCACCTGTGGTGTCATGCGGGCGATTTCAGGTAGGTACACAAAGTTGCTATATAGGGGTTCATCGGTACCAGTGGTTTGTGCAAGCAACGGCCGCATGGGTGATAGAAGCAGCGAGAGCAAGACAAGAAACGTTGGAATACGATAGATATATGACATACTTATTTCTCCTTTTTGTTAGGGTGCACACAAGACTGGGTATATTATATATAATGAATGTGTATAAATCCTTCTGATATAGATAGATATATTTTAGGTATTTCTTATTGTAAATACTTGTCATTTACTTTATCATTGCCGTATGAAGCTCCAAAGTATACGGCCATTTTTTATACGACTTTTTATTTTTTGTATTGCCTTTATTGTCATTACTGGTATTTTAGGTCCTTGGATTATATCTACTCGTCTGCTGTATGGCTTTCATTTTTTTATCTATGCTAATATGGGTAAGATGATCCTGTTTTCTGCGGTGGTCTTTATCATTTTGAGTCGGGCAAAGATCAAAAATATTCCTCTATTCCCTTGGGAGAGACAACAGTATTTTTTTAGCTTACTTACGATACTACTTATGTTTCTTTTTTATTATATGGGGACTCTCCTTTTAAAAGAAAAAAACGCCTTTGATAATCTTCCTCTTTTTTTCCTATCTCATCTTATCATTATTGCTGTTCCCCTATCTCTTACCCTTGCAGTATTTGGTGTGCGTTTTTTACGTTCTTTTTTCCATTTATTTCGTGATGAATTACTTATATGTCTTGGATTGTCGGTGGTGTTTTATTTTGCTATTTTCCAGGTGTGGAAGCTATGGCCTTATCTGAGTCGAGCCGTGCTGCACAGTGTCGCTTTTCTACTATCCTTTCATATTTCTCCGGTGCGAGAGATTGGTCCTCTCACTCTGCTTGCCGGGACTTTTGCAGTTCGAGTTGAGCAGGCGTGCTCGGGATTGGATTCTATTTTCCTTTTTACTACACTATATATGCTCATTGGACTAGTAGATTGGCATCAGTTTCATAAATGGCGATTTATACTCATTTATTTTCCGGCACTTGCTGGCATGTTTGCTATAAATATCTTACGTGTATATATCCTTATTTTAGTGGGCGTATATATATCTCCCAAATTGGCCCTCCAGCTTTTTCATACATACTTGGGAATGGTACTTTTTATTGCCTATTTCTTTCTCTTTCTGAAGTTTACTACTCCATATTTAAAAAAATCTTCTTCAAACGAAACATAAGTTACTGAAGTATAGATTCGTCATTTAATATATTTTTTTGTCAACTTTATTGACAACTTTTACTTGTACAATAGCTCTGATTTGTATATGGCATATGATCCATATATAAATAAGCACTTTTACATTATCGGATGCAACAGAAAGAGTGTGTCTTTCTGACGGATTGTGAGAGCTTTCATAAGTTTTGACAGTCCGTCAGAAAACACCCAAGATTCTGAAGGAATAAAAGAATAGATCGCACGCGTAGTGTCGTAGAGAAGAGGAGAGTTAGATGCGTATTCTCACACGCAGATGGCGACATATTGTCACCATCACCAGCTTGGTCGTGTATGTGCTCACTTTCGCAATCCCTGTGGCTATGCCGAAGGTTGCGAAAGCAGAGACGGATGTGGTGTATAACTTAGGAGGTTATGTATATGTAAATGGGCAGCCAGTATGGAATGGTTTTGGCGTAAAAGTGATTGTGAATGGTGCCCCACGTTGGGCTACTGTTGGAAGTGGCGGTTGGTACGAGTTCCGAGATGGGAATGCTCTCCCACCCGGGACATACACTATCCAGCACAACCACGGATGCCCAAGTAATGCACCTCTTCAGGTCACGGTTCCGGCGCCCAACAATCGGGCGCCGAATTTGAATCTGAATTGCCCCACCTATACGCTCGGTGGATATGTGTATGTGAACGGTAGACCGGCGTGGAAAGGGTTTGGTGTAAAGGCAAATTTAGGTTCTCTCGAAACAGAATGGGCGCTGGTCGAAAATGACAGCGGCTGGTATCAATTCCGTGATGGTGGTGCGCTTATTGCCGGCAACTGGACTATTGGGCACAATCATACATGCCCATCCAATATGCCTGTGCAATGGTCAATCCCGGCCAGCAACAATCAAGGCCCCACTATAAACATAAACTGTCCTACGTACTCACTTCATGGTTATGTCTATGTGGACGGCAAACCAGCCTGGGAAAAATTTGGGGTAAAGGCAGTGCTTGGTGATGGTACGGTGAAATGGGCTCTTACAGATGCAAATGGATGGTATGATTTTAAGGATGCGAATGCGCTGATTGCGGGTAATTACACGATCAGTCACAATCATCCTTGTCCTTCCAATGCTCCTGTAGCTATTTCTATACCGGCGGCCAATAATCAAGGCCCTACCATCAATATCAATTGTCCTGCTTACCCGCTCACGGGCTATGTCCATATCAATGGGAAACCAGCGTGGATAAACTTTGGTGTGAAGGCGGTAGCAAGTGACGGTACAGTAAAATGGGCGTTGGTTGAGAATGATCAAGGATTCTATCAGTTTAAGGACACAAATCGTCTTGCTGCTGGAAACTATACTATCCATCATGATCACCCCTGCCCTTCTACGACTCCCGTAAGTATCAGTATCCCCGCGACCAATAATCGAGGGCCCGATATTAATGTCACTTGCCCTACTCATGCGTTGAGCGGAAAGGTGTATGTAGATGGGAAGCCAGCATGGGAATAGTTTGGTGTGAGAGAGGTAAAAGATGGGAAGGTCTCCTGGGCACTCACGGATGCGAATGGATTTTATAGCTTTCAGGGTCTTGAACCAGGTAGTTACTCTGTAGGGCATGTGCACCCGTGCGCAACCGATGGCGGAAATCCGATCACGGTGAATATGGATGGCAACAAGAGCGTGGATTTTCGGATCAAGTGCGTGTCGGAGCCAAGCCCAACCCCCACGCCACCTAATCTGTTCCCCTATGTGTGTGGAGATGGAGGCGGTGTGAGATATCGGGATTTTGGCTTATATGAATCGCCTGAATATCTTATCCATCAAGGAGCCGGGTACAAAGTAACGAGTATTGTGAAGTTTGATCTTGAAGGTACTGCTTGCCCGGAAGATACGTATCAGGCAGGTACGCCAGACAGCGACGTGGGGTTGAAACTGCATGGTAAATACTTTGATATGACCATGAGTAAACGAGGGCGACTGAGTACCAGTCTTGCGTTAGATGGTACTATAAACCCTGAGTTTAGCTGTGCGGATATGACCGAGATAATCTATATGCAGAAGTATGCAGGATCGTGTACGGTTGGGTACAATTTTACAAGTTTTCTGCCAGATTCTGACATTGAGATTACGGGGTCGTATTATATCCAGTTCAACTTCTACCTCGATGGCGACCAGATTGGGTTGAAGTTCGCCTTGGCGCTGGGAGATATCAAGGAGGTCGTAATAAATATGAATATCATTACCACTTCCAGTTCGTTCTTGTTATTGGCAGGTCTTGCTGTGGTAGGGGTAATCTTAAACTTCTCGCTACGAACTATTATAGCATTTCCCTATCTCAATATTCCTGATCCAGGGCCTGCTGCAACAGTAGTGGCTTCGGCTTCACAGAGTAATCTTACCAATGAGGTAAAGATGACCATGGGTTCCTATTTTGCCACTAATTCAAGCTTGCGAATGCTTGACGCAGAATGGCAAACAGAGACCTCAATTAAGCTTCACGCAGTGGGTTTTCGCCCAAGTGGGCATGCTTACTTGCTGGTGATGAAGGCTAGCGAGCTTTCTGAGGGAGAGACTGCCTTTGTCGAGCAGGTGGTAGCTGCTGATGCAAATGGTGTGGTGGATATGGTCGTGGATCTGCCAAGCAAGGCAGACACATCTGTACTAGTGCTTCTGGTGGATATGGAGAATTTTGCAACAGAGTTTAATGCATATCTGAAGCAGACTATCCCAGATATCACATTCACAGGAGCTGTAGGCGTAATGCATCCGATAGGAGGTGAAAGTAATAGTATATACTTACCGCTAGTTGAGCGGTAATATGCTCAAGGATACCATCCAGTAGAAATACTGGGTGGTATCCTTACAATCATTTATAATAAAGTTTAAATTATACATTTATAAAATAAATTTTGATTAGTATGAATAATAAAATTAGCTATAAAAAACTTTCAAATTGGGATCTCATTTTTTATAGAATTACCTTGCGTTATATACATTTTTATTTTTCTACTGTAATTGCACAAATTTTGGTGTTGTATGTTATTAAACCAGACCATATACCGTTAGTAACACAAGGTTATTTGGCATTTACAGTTATATTAGGATTAATCATTTTTACCCTAAGTTCATTTCTTTTTGGAAATTTATTTGGCAGGATTCCATTATGCGATTTTACGTATGCTTTTAAGAATGGGACAAGTCAATTTCGAATGAAATTTCCTGAGTATAACAATCGACTAAAACCATTTTATATAAAATTACTAATCGCATTTGCTGATATTGTATTACTCATTAATGTAGCGCTTATTTTACCTGCAATAAATTACCTCTATCGTATTCTTTTAAATGGAGAAAACTTGTCTTTTTTTAGTAGTTTATATCGGAATAGCCTTTCCGACATAGCTGATCGACGTATATATATTCTAGTTTTTTTGCAGATGTGTCAAATTATATTCTTTATTTTTCTAAATTACAGGAATACTGCTATCCTCAATAATCTCGGATTTAAAGAGATGGTAGAAGAGAAGTATAATTCAGAGGAAGCAAAAAAATACCCTGCATACTCACGTTTTTGGCTGTATGCCTTCCCTATAGCTGTACTTTTGCTTTGGATTTTTATCCACCCGTTGAGTTTGCTTCTGATTAAAGCATTGCATTAAAAAGCTGCATGAAACATTTGAATAAATTAATAATAATAAAAAGTATCTTATTTTCCCTTCTACTACTAATAATTTGGTTTTATGGGATAAGATTTATACGTACTTCTCTCATAGGAAGTAAATATAGAGATCATATGCTTCTGTGCTTTCAGTTGCCTCCAAAGGAAAAAGTCGAAGAGGTTTGGCAGGAACATAAAAAAGATTTCTATGAAGCTATAAACGTAGAACAAAAAGCAGGTGTAGATGTATTCCCTATACGCCTTATAAGGCTTAGCAGTAATGATTCAGATATTACAAATTTGAAATGTAAAAAGACAAATGATTTAATATTTTTGGTAGAAAATACTAAACAGAAAGAACAGTTAGAAAAGGCATTTCCTACGACCTTCTATGGTATTCCCTATAGGATAAAATCGTATTAAATATATATGAATCAGAAACTAAAATTAATTTCATTTGGGGATTTAATAGTTACTAACATCTATTTCAATTTTTTTCCGGAAATAATTTCCTTGTTGCTAACACAAATAATAATAATTTTTATTTATCAACCAAATTCTCTTTCAGCTAATACTCAAGGTTATGTTTTACTACAACACCTTCTTAGTATTTTGCTTTGCTTTATCTTTTTAATGGTTATGTATATATGTACATATGTATTAAGTAATACGGATTACAGTTTTGCATTTAAGGGGGCACTTAAAGTATTTGGAGCTAGGAATCCAAGATATAATCTTAAAGCTATGAATCCTTTTAAAAGATTAATATATTCATCTTTACATATTATTCTGTTATTTAATATATTATTACTAAAACCTCTACTTTATTTTTTTCAAAAGTATGTAAATAATAATTCCTTTACAGAATATATATTTAGTAATCTATATAGCGGATCATTAAGTAGCTTTGCTGATC
>CAZPYR010000031.1:0-7483 GCA_964590815.1 uncultured Gammaproteobacteria bacterium
TCGGGGATAGGGGTTGCACTAATGGTACTTGCTTCTGCCCCTAGGGTGCTTAGTTCTGTAGCTCCAGCTATTCCTGGGGCTCCAGTTGCAATAGCCGCTCCGCCAAGTTCTGCACTTAATGGATCCATATTTTTATTTCTTTTCTGTTAATTTTACAACCGAATCGACATCTTCATTCTTCATTAATTTACGCATTTTTTCAAGTACATCTTGGGTATTGTTTTTTTCTACCTCATTGAGAAAATAGGTATAGAGGGGAGAAAAGATCGGGTAAATTTCTTTAAAATTGCTAAGTTTATGCTTCATGTCTGCATCGGTGGTAAACGGGATATAAGTAATCATAAGTTGAGCTGATGATTTGACTATATTTTGTGTTATTTTTTTTCTGCGTATATAATCGAGAACAAGATGAAGATAATGAATCTCAATTTTTTTGATAAAATCTTCAGAAAGCTGCATATATTAACTTTAGCATAGGGAAGAAGTATAAAAAAGAGGATATTATATTTGTGCTTTTTTACTTTTTGTTTTTTTTGAAGCAGGTGCCTTGAGTAATTTATATTTTTCAAATACTTTCATCTCTCGCAGTTTCCACATAAAAAGTGCGCCTTTACTTCGGGCATTGGCATCGATGACAAATCTGAGTGCTTCCTCTAGTACAGATCGAGGTATGTCACGGGACATTTTTATGTATAGGGCTTTGCGACGAGGATCTTGCAGCTTCTCAGAAAGATGGACACCAAAAGACTGATACTCTCTTGAGATGTATTTATCTTCTAAAGGATCAAATTTTTTGAGAATATTTGAGATGGAGTCCATACCTTGTAGTATATCTGATTTTTATCTCTTAAAGGTGTCTACTTAGCAACTTCTGACATATTAGGACTTACTGTCTCTTATAACATCTTCATACACTTGAATATAATTTTTGACCATTATCTCAGTAGAGAAGTTCTCCAGTATATGATCGCGGCAGTGTTGAGGTTTAATAGTCTGAATTTTGGCGAGTGCGGATTTCAGCCCTTCAATTCCAGCCTCGTGAGGGACCACAAAACCAGTCTTGCCATCCTGAATTATTTCCTTTACCGCTCCACGATCAAAGCCAATGACAGGTGTGCCACATGCCATCGATTCTGCCATCACCAGTCCAAAAGGTTCGTACCAATTTATAGGCATGAGGAAACATTTCGCTTTTTGCATAAGTTCTGCAACTTGCTCTTTAGTAAGTGTATGCTCTGAGGACACGGCGCCAATCCATTGTATTTTATCATTGAGATGTGGTTTGACATCTTGGTTAAAAAATGCCATATCTTCAACATTTCCAGACATGATAAGTCTTTGACCTGTTTCCTTTGCTAGTTGGATTGCCCATCGCACACCTTTGGGATCCTGAAACGTGCCATCATCATTTTTGGCCTTGGAGAGCCTCCCGAGCCATAAAAGATAATCTTCTTTATCCTCAACATATGTATACTTATTCGTGTCTATACCATTGTAAACGACACGGAAAATAGTGGCTTTTTGAAATAATTTTTGATGGGCATGAGAAATAGAAATAAGAAATGTATTTGAAAAATTGCTTAATGCTTCATCAAATTCCGCAAAAGGTTGCCCATGAATTGTCGTCACAATCGGTGAATGAATATCATTTGCTATGAGGAGATTAATATATTCGGGATAGGTATGGTTGTGGATAATATCATAGCTATTGCCGATTTCACGAATCTTTTTAGCTAACGTAGTTAGTGCTGCTGTATGTGCATAAAAATCATTTTCATAAGGTCCAGCATCTTGAATAGATTTAGGAATAACATTTATCATGTGAGCCCCTGGGATAATGCTATCTCCTGAACTTAATACACTTACTTCATGTCCACTTCTGATCAATCCTTGGGCTATATCATAAATGACTCTTGAACGGGATGCTGTAATTGTTGGAGTTACCGGACGTTTGAGATGTGTCGTGAGCAAGATCTTCATAGCGTCAGTATACAGCAAAAAAAGAAGAGATGGAAGAAACTCATACTGTTTTAATTGCTCGTTGGTATACATCCATAAATTTTCCAGCGATCTTGTCCCATTGGAAATCTTTTACTACAGATTTATAGGCATTTTCACCCATTTTTTTCCTTAAGATATCATTATCTAAAAGAGTATTTACATTTTTTGCTATCATATCTGCACGTTTGGCATAGACTAAAAATCCGTTGTATCCATTTTGCACAATTGTGGTGACACCGCCACTTTGAGTTACGATGACAGGAGTCTTATGGACCATTGCTTCAAGGAGTACCAAACCCAAAGGCTCTTTCCATACAGAAGGAGCGACATATACATCTGCTCGAAGGTAATAATCATTTATTTCTTCTTTTCTTGCAGAAAAATATCCTAGGATATGTACATTATCTAGTTTTTTTTCTTTTACCAATTTTTCTAAATACTCTCGTTCCGGACCATCGCCAATAATTACAATCTCAGCTTTTATTTTTTCGGCAGCCATGATAAGGTACTCAACTCCCTTGTGTTCCGTCAAACGTCCCGTAAATAATACCATTTTGTCATGCTTAAATTTATATTTCTTATCTATATAAGAAACATCTTTTGTAAAATCAATATTATTATCTATTCCGGCTGGAATCATTTTCATCTTTGGAGCAAATTCCTGTCCAAAAAGTCGTAAGTACCAATCATTAGTAAAGTCACTATTACCGGTAATAAATGAAGCTTTTTGAGAGGCGGCATGCATGAGGGATTTCCACCTATTATCTTCTTTAAAGTAATAGAGATCACTTCCATGAGTTGTAATAATAAACGGTATTTTGTAAAAGTTAGCCAAATTGCGAGCTATGTGAGGTAGAAATGCAGTATGAAAAACATGTATAAGATCGGGTTTAAATTTTTCAACAATTTTTGCTGTATTAATAAGATAATAATTAAGTGTTTCGATGAGCTCCATTGTAGTGAACTCCGAATACTTTTTAATTCCTTTTAATTCGGGATTTCCGACAAAAACTCCCATATGAGGAGGTTCAATAGGGAACATTTTGACACCATCGAGTTTCCTTTTATCCGGAGCTACGATTCCAGCTTCATACTCGTCTCCATATTTTTTTTTCATTTGATATGTCAAACGTCTGAGCCAGGCTCCCGAACCATTTCCCCATAGTGGGAACATGTATGTGTAAAGTATTCGCATAACGCTATTGTACCATAGTGATTCAGGAGATCATAGCGCAATAATTGCAATATTTTTGTAAAGATTATTATAAAAAAACAGACAGGTAGGTCTAATTGTATGACGTTTTTACTTTATAATATTATTCTAAAGCTCCAAAACTACGCAGCCAAAATACGGCAATCCTATGTTATGAGAGAATAGTAAGAAATTTGGTATATATTTCTTTGAAGATACTTTCTAAACGTATCTGTTCTTCACCAGTAAAATTTTGCAAAACATAATCCTCCCCTGATAAACTCCGGTCTCCATTTCTACTATCTACCCCAATCCGAATTCGCCAAAAATCTGGAGTATGCAAATGATCTTGGATAGAGGAAAGACCATTATGTTTTTTTGGGCCTACACCTAGTTGAATTTTAAAATTACCAAATTCTATGTCTAGATCATCATGTGCAATGACTATACGTTCTTTGGAAATAGAGGCCGTCTTTGTCAATGCCTGTATGCTTTCTCCTGAACGATTCATATACGTTTGGGGTTTGGCTAAAAGAACAGGAATCTTGAGTTCGTTGACTCCCAGCTCGGTCCTTGCATTTTCTGTCTTTGAGTATTTATCAAATTTCCATGGTGTTGGTGTATTTAGGTTCTGAAGAATATGGTCCAAAAACATAAATCCTACGTTATGGCGTGTGTGTGCGTATTTTTCGCCTGGATTACCCAGGCCTGCGATAAGTAACATGGTTATATTATAAGTTAAAAGTTAAGAGATAAGAGAGAAAAGTTGCAAATTATATTATAGTAGACACAGTGATTTCCCGCTGAACTAGAAAGTAGATCCTAAAATAAATTCAGGATGACATGAGTGCGTATAGTTTATCTTACAATGAAATCCCGAAACAAATTGGGGATTACAATAAAGTAGTAACTATTCTCTTTTAACTCTATAATGGGACTATGGCTAAATATGTACCGGATATCATGTCTCGAAGGTGGGTAATCATTTCTTCAAATCGTGCCGATCGTCCTGACGATAATAATGTTGGAGAACACTGCAATCTGTGTCCGTTCTGCCCTGGGAATGAGCACATGTCTCCTGAAGAAGTATTTAGAATTGGAGAAAGTGAGCTCAATACAAAAGGTTGGCATGTACGAGTGGTAAATAATAAATATCCAATTACCGATTATCATGAGGTGATCATCCATGCGCCCGATCATGATGTGGATTTGCACAATTTGCCAGCAGAACATATCCAGGAAGTATTTGAGACATATAGGCAGCGCTATAATTTTCATAAAAAAACAGGTCAAGTCATATTGTTTTGCAATAGAGGAGAGCGAGCTGGAGCCTCATTGCTACACCCTCACTCACAGCTTGTGGTGATCCCATCGCAAATCAATTTAGATACTCTGCGTAGAGAACCGATAACTAATCTAGTAGAAGAAAATAATTTTTTCAATATTTATTGTCCCGATTTTTCCCAGTGGCCATATGAAGTATGGCTTGCACCTAAGGCCGAAGGCACTATTTTTGGTGATATTACCGACGAACAAATAGTAGATTTGGCCGATATTTACCAAAAGGTCATGAAGAGACTTGAAGAAGTATACGAGCGAGAATATAAACACGCCGACGGATTTAGCTACAATTTTTATATCCATCCAAAAGAAGACTGGTATATACGTATTATTCCACGGTTTGTGCATCGCGCAGGCTTTGAACTCGGTACAGGGCTCTCTGTAAATGTGACCGATCCTTCAGAGGCGGCACGCGCACTGCGCAGTAAAGAAGAAGAAATAGAGCGACTTATGGATAAACTGGAAGAATTAAAGTCTGAACGCATTTAGCCTCCCATATTTTTAGTAGCTTCCATTACAATAATGGCGACCAACGCAATTACGGCGACACTGCCGTATTGAATTGCACTGTCAACCATATCTTTATATTTATTAAAATCTTTATGATCGGTTGGTATGACTCCAAGTAATTCCTTGGCTAGATTTTTGAGATCTCCTTGAGTCATCGCAGATTCTAGTTTTGCGATTGAGGCTTCATTATCGGGAGTTTCGTAAACTCCTTTAATGAGGTTTACATAGTCTGATTCAGATATCGCTGCAGCTTTTGACAATTCTTCAAGTCCTGGGAGCTCGGCTCTAATATGGTTGAGCCTTATTTGTAAATCATCTTTTTGTAATATAAGTTCTTGATGTCTAGGACTTCCTTTAGTAATGGTTTGAATATCAATATCGAGTTGTTTGAGCGTCCCCTCAATATCTTCCGCTTGGGCTTTTTTTGAAGCGTAGCTTGTTTCAAAATTATTCATTGAATGTAGTATTTTTCCTAGAGCTTCAGGACTGGCGATACTAGAGCCATCTAGTGTAGCAATAAGTTCCTCTTTTACAACGCTTGATAATTCTGCTTGTGAAATAAGTTCGTATGCTGCTTTTGAAGAGAGGAATCCAGTTTTTTTTGCCGCTGCCTCGATATCTGCAGAAGTGAGAGCAATATCTACAGTTGGGTCGAGTAACGTATTTATATATTCGTTGGCTACTTTTTTCTGTGCGTCATTTTCAATAGCCGGAATAATATTATCTGATTCTGCAAGCAGCTGTGCTTTGAGGACTTCAGAAGCCGGGAGTAATACATCATTTTGCATATTTTCAAAAGTGCATGAAAAGAATACGTCACCATTGACTATTTGTTTGCCTGTCATTGCTGTCAATTTTTGACCCTTGTCTTTACAGGCTTCATATTTGCCGTTCACATATCTAAAACTGAGAGGTTCTCCTTGATCTGGAGGTATAGCAAAGGGAGTAAATTCCTTTGAAGGATTGGTCATGTGACTTTTGAAGAAAACATAGGTAGACATAGATTTTTCTGCGGAAGTGTACGGGGTATCGTTTGATTTTCCTTTTCTACTCTCTACTAACTTTTTTGAAATAGTAGTATCTACAATCGCACTAGCATCGGATTTAATCGATGGAACGTCTGGCTTTTTTAATTCTCTTAAAGGAGGTGTCTCGGGTGCGTCTACCATTTCTGTAGAGAGCGGTGGTTCTAATGCTGACGGTGGTATTGGTGTCTCAGTGGGAGACGGGCCAGATAGACCGTCTGCAGGAGCTACTTGTTCACCAAGACCAGTTTCAAACATACATTTGATTATAGTTGTATACTATTTGAAATTCAATTACAATGTTTTTATATGTGGGTTCCACCAGAAGTCGCTACTGTATCTCCTACACAAACTGAACAAAACAAGCCTACTCCTGTGGAGCTTACTCTTTCTAAGTATTTCGACGCCCAGAGGAAAGTAGAAGCCAAGCTTAATCCAACCATGAAAGAACGAGGCCAAGCGGTACGAGAACTTATGGGTAAGAAGGAACGAGATATCTCAGGGCGTACGGCCTCTACCTACGCCGGTGTACTGGCTACTGAATTTATGTCCTTAAATGCCGCACGGGAAACGGCCGCCCGTACAGGTCAAGATTTTGATCCTCAAGGCGAAAAAGCATGGCAAGCCACCTTTATAAATAATTTTATGCAGGAATTTGCCAAGAAAAATCCAGATTTTAAATTCGGTGATGCAAATCGGGATGAAGTATATTCGGCATGTTTTACCGCAGCTGAGGATTTACTTCATGATAAAGATCCAGATAAGCGCGAACTCTGGATGACAAATGCCATGGTTGCTGCCAAGAAGCAGATGCTTGCAATTCAGGTTGCTACAGGGGCAGAAATTAGAGTCACTCAAGAAGCAGATGAAATAGAAGATGTCGCAGATATTCATGCAATGAGTGCAATGCTTGCTGAAGAATCGGGAGTACCACTTGATCAGGTGCAAGAGGATATGACAAGGCTTCAGAAATTTTTTATGAAGGCAGGAGTTAAAAGGTCAAGAGGCATTTATACTCTCAATCTTCCTACTGGTGACGCTCTTACCTTTCAGCTTCCAAGTATAAATAAAACTGATTTTCTATTTCCCTTAACTCGAGCAGCTTTAAAAAAAATTTATAATGCCAAACCAGGTCGAGCAATTAAGCACGCTGATAACGGACAGATTTTAAGTATGCTGAATGATTATGCTGCAGAAAGTAAAAAAAGAATCCATAGTAATATAAAAGTAGATTTTCTTAATGATGGAGAAGTAAATTATGCACGGCCTTACTATGTGGGTGATCCGGCAGATCCAAATAATCGCAGGCAGCTAGATGCTGTACAAATAGCCTACTTACAAAATCTACCCCGCATAGGTTCTGTGGAACAAGGAGATGACTTGCGTTTACTTCCCAAACGAGAAGCAAGGCGCT
>CAZPYR010000031.1:7493-13922 GCA_964590815.1 uncultured Gammaproteobacteria bacterium
GTTTTCAAAATACTCAGTACAAGAGCGGACAGCAGATGATTTTAATATGGTGCGTGAACAAAATGGAGCTTTGGTGATGACTGGGTCGCCTGAGGGAAATATAATACCTCGTATTGAGGGAATACCGCCAATTCCGGTGGGAAACAATGAAGTGCATTTTTCACTTGATGCTCAACTGACTTATGTAAATGAGAAATTAGCCCAGAAAGTAAAACAAGAAATTCGTGATACAGTGGGTATAGGACAAATAGTCGTCGATATAAAAACACAGATAGCAGATATTGAAGCTAAACAAGCCACAGCTCATGACGAGAAAAAAATAGAAGAAAAGAATCAGAAAATTTCTGAAAAGGCTGTGCTTCTTTCAGAAAGTGAGGATGTGGAAAAGTACAAAAACTTGGATGCGGAGATCGCAAAGATAGGCACTGAAATTACTACACTCACGGCAAGTGCCCAGCAAGGCTTAGACATTCGTACAAAGATCACAACGGCAGAAGGTGATCTGCGAAAATTACAAGCCGAGCAAGCAAAATTGGAGGCGCAGAAAACAGCGGCGGAACAAGAAATACAAAATAAAAAAAGCGAAATTGTAAAAATGCAGGAAAAAATAGAAAAAGAAGAGGCGGATATGGCACGACTTGAAGAAGATCATATCCGCAATGAAGCAAAGCAAAGAGTCCTTGAACAGCAAATAAGAGATATAGATGCGGCGCTTGCAGCAAATCCGAGCGACAAAGGCAAGCAGAATACTAGAAATAGATTTGTACAAGAGCAAACCGATTTGCTTACACAGATTGCCGCCTATACTGGTCGCAAGACTCGTATAGAGACCCGGATACAAAATCTTAACAACAGTATTATCGACCCTACGAATGGTCTGGAAACGCAGATTGAGACATTAATAACAAGTCTCGGTGATGAAAGTAGCGGTTTGATCAAGAGCATCCAAGATAAAAAGAATGAGCAGACCACTAAACAGACGGAAATCGATGGCAAAAAAGCAAATCTTGAGCAATACGCCCCGATTATAGATCAACTTGAAGAAAAAACACGAAAGCAGCGCGAACTACAAACACAAAAAATCAAGTTAGAATCAGATATAAAATTGGCGTACAATCTTGTACCCACAGGCTATGACGCAAGACAAATAGGTCTCGTAGCACTAATAGATGAAAAGGATCGAAAAATCGCCGAACTTACTGCGGATCTTGATATACAAACCTTGGAACTAGACTACAAACGGGAAGTCCTACAGTCTGCTGCCAATCATATACTCACGCCGGACAAGTGGAATTCTATAAAAGAAAGATCTCGCCGTCCTCTTACTGAAATCACGGGCGCTGCTCAGTTGGGGCAAAAAGACATGCTGACTGAAATCAATCTAGCATGTGAACGAAACCCCAATGTCTTACCCGCATTTATGAGAACCATTGGCATAATCGGAGACACTGATGCTTTGCAAAATACAGCTGAAGGTAGACAAAAATATCGTGAGATTTCTAAAGTTATTTCTCCGGAATTATGGTTTACTGTTTTTAAAAAGCGTAATGAAGCTCTCCTTGCCAATGCTTTATATGGCGATATCACATTGCCAAGAGATATGACTATCTATGATGCCGATCTTCAAGATCCAGATATCCAGCGCCTGATGTTTCGCCAGATAGATCGTCGATTTATTGATGACTTGATGAATGAAGTTTTTGTGCGTGCGGCAAATAAAGATCCCAGCAAGCCTCAATTAGGTGTCCTTACCGCAGATGAAGTAGCTATATATAAAGCAGTTGCAACACAAGAAAAATCTGTTTCTGAGGAAGTCATTGAATCAGAACGAAAAGGATATGATAATGCAGTAGATAAAGCAAAAATCAGTTATCGTTGGGCTGTAGATGAAAGAAGAAGAGCGGCAGTAGATCTCGTCAACAATTATGTTACTGGACCGTTGGGCTTACCTATAGATCAGGCAATAGACGTAATTTCTGCGGTCCAAAAAGTGAAACAGACAGCAAATATAACCACACATGTCATTTCTCAAAGAGACTTTGCCCCTCGAAGTGCTACTATAACGGCTGCTTTTCAAGATGCTGGGCTGAATGTTACTGAATCACAGATGATCGGCATAATAAATACCATTAGTCCACTCAATATAACAGAGCAAGATATGACCGAATCGTATCCCGAATCTCCTGATCGTGTCATAGGAGCCGCAAATCTTGACGTGGCTATGACTCGTAATATAGCAAATTCTGTCCGACAATATTTGGTAGACAATCAACTGCGTCCTCCCGTAACAGACGCAATGTTGAACTCAACTATTAACGGTACTCTTGCCGTCGACGCACTCAAGCTCCTCATAGAACGCGAAAATGGAGGAAGTCTACCTACTACATTTGATGTGGATGCTACAAAGCAGTTTGTGAAGGATATTTCTTTTACTTCACAATCCGCAGAAAATTACATAACCATGACAGACGACATTTTAAAGGATTTCTTGGTAGGTGGTGGAAGCAATCGAGATGGTATATGGTTGAGTCTTGTTCTAGCAGATGCGGATATTGAAGTTGCTACACAAGTAAAAGATGCATTATATAAACTGAAAAATCAGAAGGAAGAACGTACTCTCACAAACATTATTGAAAATTTACCAGATGGATATAAAGGATTGGTAATAGATAAAGTGCAACTTCTCAAAGACGATGCGGAAGTATTATGGGGAGCACAGCCTGGTATAACAGTAAATCCGGGAGATATAGATAATGATGATATTGTCTCTGATGGAGAGTTGGCCAGCTTGGCTGGTAGTACTTTACTCCGCTCTCGGTCATGGAATGTTGATATGAGTAGGCCTCCAAATGCGGAAATTATAACCCGTGAAGCACAGGCTTTTAATAGACTGTTGTCGCCAGAACTTGGAAGATCAAGTCTTGAAAAGGATATAAAAAGATATGACCAGTTATTCTGGGGAGTTACCGGCCGTGATTTAAGCATTGCCATAGAACAACATTTGGGTGGAGAATCACATAGAGATGATGCCATTGCGCTTTCTCGAGAAATTATAAAACGAAGAAACAATATATGATAGATTTAACGATACACAATATAATCAAGGCACTGCCGTTTGACGAAACCACTAAACAAGAACTTCTCTCAGGATATGATACGTTTCCTGATGAAAAGAAATTTGCTGTGTCTAAAATTTGTTGGGATGCCTTTGCCATATTGGAAGATGCCGTTGAAGCATATTTACAAGAGAAAATATTGCAAGAAATATCGCTGGGAAAACGCAAACCTGCTATAGACTTGGCTGCTGAGGTGGAGCAGGGAAAATGGGAATATATCTCTGACCTTATTTCAGGTAAAAAAAAGGACGATCAACAGCTTTCACAAATACGCTCTCAACTTGAAAAATTTCTTCAGACAGAGTAGCTTTAATGTATGTCATCTGAAAATGGTGTATATACTCTTATACCTTCAAAACAGCCAGATCAAGTTTTTCAACTACAAGATCAAGCTTCTCATGTGGTAAACAATCCGGTGTGGCAGCAGTTACAGCAAATTCGACGCCAAGAAAATGAATGGCAACGTAACCAATCTGTAAATACAGCCGTTATACCTGGAACTGTAAATGAGCGAGTTCTAACAGCCTTAAATGGTCAAGAAAGGCAGAGAGATGAAAACTTACGGAATTCTAGCATTGAAATGCGGCATTCGTTCCGAAATGCGCAGCCTCTACAACTAATGTCTATTGAAAATGTGACTCAGGGGATGTACAGTCATTATCCTGATGCCGGAATATTGGCCCCTAAAAAGAAAACAGAAGAACAAATCCAGAAGGAACGAGATATCGAAAAATCAAATTTGCAGTTAAGGTTACTGGAAGTAGAAAATAATCGGCAACAGTACTACGAATTGCTTGAAAAGGACGAAGAAAAGGAGAAGCCTGAAGTAATCGTAGATGCAGACGAAAAAAAAGAAGTAAAAACGCCCCTCGATCTATCTAAAGAGAAATATGAGTATAGTCAGAAACAAGCCGTAGAAGAATGGCTCAAATTTAATGAAGAAAATCTAAGACAGGATGTGAGAAGATGCATGCGAATACTTTATCCTCAGGATCCTTTAGCTCAATCACGTGAAGAGGAGGCTGTGTGGAGGGAAGTCGCTAATTGGCAGGTAGGATCGAATTTTAATGAAAATGTACAACTCAAAATTACTCAAGTGTACAAAGTAGTAAATGCTACTCGTGGTTTTGCAAGTAAAAAGAATGATCCGGCAGTGCAACTGTATAAAGGTCTATCCAGTATCGTTGAAACAGTTGCTGATGCAAGGATACTTGATGATAAAACAGAAATTAGCAATGAACAGGGAAAAATTATAGAAGATCAAGCCTTGCAAGGAAAGACGCTTGCCGAAATAGAATTTAAACTCAATGCCAAGGTAAAAGTGACATCACTAGATTCTGCAGACCAGAGCATGGTTGCATTACCTCCGAATATAAATCATCATAGATGCACAGTAGTTGAAGTGTTGGAGCCAGGTATTTATCCAAAGCTTTTAGCCTCAGAAAAAGTAAAAGGAAATTTCGAAACTGCTGAAGCAAAAGTAAGATGTAATGTAGCAGGTAACTTGCAGGATGCCCTTATAGAGGTTCCCTACGAAAAAGTTGCTCAAGACTTTGAACTTTCTCGTAAGATATATGAACAAGCAATTTCAAATTCTGAGCCTGGCCTGATACACCATTATAAAGAACAGTATGAACAAATGCAGAGAAAGGTCTTTCAAGAATGGTACCAACGAAATAAAGACTCTTTAAAAAAAACTCTGGGAAGCGTCGTTGATACGTTATATCCTAAAGAATCAATTACGTTTGAAGAAAAAGTTGATAAAGATGGAAATATCCCAGGTATGCATAGTTTGAATGAAGTGGTTAGAAAAGAAATTGATCGATCTCTCTCAGAAGAAGCATGGGTGCAAATTCCCGTTTCTGAAGCGGCGCAAAGACTTGCATCTAATATACACGGTCAAGTTGTGAGGGTTCGTTCTGAGCCAATAGTTTCTGAAGCTTTGCGTGGAAATTCAGAAAAGTTGTGGATGATGTTCAAAAAACAATTAGAATATGTGACAGGCGGGGAAATCATAGCTGATCAGTTGTATGGCAGAAATCTTGCGGCTATAGAAGCAGATGGCATACCAATACACATGCCAGATCAGGTATTTACTCCTGATAATCAGCCCGCAGTTCCTGGAAGATGTATAGTCGTACAAGTAGAACCAGGGATTATTTCTACTAACTCTCAGTCTGTAATACCGTTTGATAATATACCTCCAGTTGTAAAATGCAACTATCGCGAGGAAGATATGCCTGCAGAAGAACTGGCAGCATATGAAGATGAATTTTTAGATGCGCGTGATACATATGCAGATACTGTTACTCCCGCGGAAAAACAAACAATAAATTTATGGAATGAAAAAAGATTCGCTGAGATCTTTGATAAATTAGAAAGTACCGATTCTGATAATGCATTGATATTGCAGGAGGCTTTGGTGCACCACTATAAAAAACTTGCTGAGCATAAAGGAGTTGTATACCCTGAATATGCAGAAGATAATGGCTATTTATTATATTCACCACCTCTTGAACTGAGCATAAATGAACTTGTTCCACCGGCTGAGTTGGAGAGAGTTATGGTCGATATCATCGACGATTTAAGTAAAGGTATAGATTCAGGGATTGCCAGTTATCGAAGATTTCCTGTGGAAGAGGTCATTAGAGCTTATGGAATTGAAGCATTGGCTACTACGAGTAGGCCGCCTTCGGATGAACTTATCATGGCAGCGCTCATTATCAATCATGATTATCCTGTTATTACAAAAAAAGTTCTCTCTAAGTTGAAATCAGAGTATCCTGAATCTGTTCAGGCATATAATACAGTTTTTGGAGAACGTGAAATGCATGGTATACAAGATGTTGTCAGGATATTTAATATAGAAGTAAAAAATGCTGTAGTCCTTATTCAGCATGCGGTGGGACAACATGCATCTCCCTTGCCTACAACAGTAGAATTGTCTTTTGCAAGAAGTAAAGCAGCTCAAACAATTCTTAGAGATTATGAACCCTATTTTAAATTAGGAGAGGATATTACATCTAAAGATTTATTAGCTTCAATATCTCTTCATGAGACGATGGAGCTAAATAGACTTTCCCTGATTAATCAACTGCAGCACAAAATAAGAAAGGCCTATACTTTCTAAATTATTCTTCTACAGTCATCGTCTCTCCCAGAAGCCTCATGATGACTTCTTTCTTGTAGCGACGATCACCGCGCGAATTGATTCGGATTGCTGGGAGCTTGCCTTTCTTACCCCAACGCTTAATCGTGAGTGGTGAAACACGAAGCAAGTCCGAGACTTCTTTAATGGTCAGAAGATCGGGTA
>CAZPYR010000032.1:0-12408 GCA_964590815.1 uncultured Gammaproteobacteria bacterium
TCTTACACTCCGAACCCGGATTTATATCGCCCGTTGGAATCAAAGAAAAAATGGATAAATCAGCCAAACTGCTGATTGTTGTCGATGACTCGATGCGCACAATCAAGAATGCGTATGGCGGAAATAATGCCAAGCACGAGGATCTTTTTAATATAAATATAGATCGTGATTTTACAGCCGATAAAGAAGGAGATATTGCTATGGCACAGGCTGGATTTGAGTCAGTAAACGGTCATGGCAAGCTTATTGAAGGTCGCGGTATAGAAGTCGGGAATATTTTCCAACTTGGCTATCATTATACAAATCTCATGAAAGGCGCCACCTATATGAACGCTCAGGGAGAGGAAAAACCATTTTATATGGGATGTTATGGTATCGGATTAGGTCGCTCTCTTGCAGCAATCATAGAAAAACATCACGATGAGCGAGGTATTATTTGGCCTATGCAGGTTGCACCTTATCACATACATCTTATTGGCCTTGATCTTACAGATGAGTCTATAAAATCAAAAGTCTCTAAAGTCTATACAGTATTAGAAGATGCAGGATTTGAAGTTCTCCTGGATGACCGTGCTGATGTAAGCCCTGGTGCCAAGTTCGCAGATGCAGACATCATCGGCATTCCAGTCCGCCTTGTTGTTTCCAAACGTGCAGGAGATAAGATAGAATTTAAATTGAGAAAAGAAAAAGAATCCACATTAAAAACGTTAGAAGAGGTAATTACTGAAGTAAAAAAATTATTATGAAAACAATAGTCACCCATATATCACCCGATTTAGACGCTATCGCAAGCTCCTGGCTTCTCAAGCGGTACCTACCCGAATGGGATAGCGCCGAACACGCCTTTGTGCCGGCAGGGGAAACCTATGAGGGCAAAGCGCCAGATGTAGATCCTGAGATACTGCATGTAGATACGGGTATGGGTCGATTTGACCATCATCAGCTTTCAGAGAGATCTAGTGCTACCAAGCGTGTTTTTGACTACCTATCTGAAGAAGGCTATATCAAAGAAAAAGATCTTGAAGCTCTTGAGCAGATGGTCACTTTTATTACCGATATAGACAATTTCGGAGAAGTTCATTTCCCAGATCCCACAGATGTTCGTTATACATTTTGTTTACACGAATTTATATACCCACTTCGCAGTAAATGTAGTAGTGATACCGAACTTATGTCTTTAGTCATGCTCATTTTAGATAGTATTCTCTATACAGAAAAAAACAATTTGAGAGCCGAAGATGAAATCAAAGAAGGAGTAGTCCTATCTACCCACTGGGGGAAAACGCTTGTTATGGAAACAAAAAATGAAGCCGCTGTCAAATACGCACTCAAAAAAGGATTCGAAATGGTTGTTCGCCGTGATCCCGAAACGTCAACGATTCGTATCAAGACACAGCCAAGTAAAAAGTACGATCTTACCTCGCTTCATACTCAAATAGTAAAAGTCGACCCTGATGCAACCTGGTTTTTGCACGCTTCAAAAAATATGTTGCTCAATGGCTCAACGAAAAATCCTAATTCGCGTCCATCATCGCTATCGCTCCATCGTCTGATTGAAATACTGAAGGAAATATAATACAATACCTAAAGGTAAACACACAATTACGAATTATCAATGATGGATTACGAATTGTTACATTCATTCTTAATTCCTAAATTTTATTCGTAATTATCCATTCGTAATTAGTAATTATATATTTGAAAGCGGGGTGTTATTTTCCTCATGGTTGTCATCAAAAAAAAGAAAGGCGAATCAAAAGACAGTGCGTTTCGTAAATTTACTCGAGCCTTCATCGAAGAAGAAATTGTCGATGAAATTCGTTCACGTATGTACTATGTCAAGCCTTCCCAATTACGAAAACAGAGAGAACAGATGCAACGTTCAAAGAAAAGATCACATAAATAATCACGCATGATCAACATATACAGTTCATCACGATACAAAATTAATAAAAGCGGTATTAAAAAGTACACACAGTCGCTGCTTGAGCAATACGAAGGGCATAGACCTGGTACTTTGAATATCGCTTTTGTTGGTAAAAGGAAGATGAAAGAAGTAGCTAAAGAATATAAAGATGAAGATGTAGCCCTTCCTATTCTATCATTTTCCTATTTACATGAAAGAAAAAATGGTGATGATCTTATCGGAGAATTAGTCATTTGTTATCCACAGGCAGTACTTCTTGCTGCAGAGCGCGAAAAAAAAGTAGATGACATGATGTACGCGCTCATCGAGCATGGGTTACAGAATATATTTACGAAATAATTATAAACTAGTCAAAAGTCTGAAAGCTGAAAGTTTGAAAAGTTTTTCTCTTTTAACTTTTATCTTTTAACTACTTTAGAAACATGTTTTACCTCAAATACCGCCCACAAACAATTGGAGAACTAGACAATACTCAAGTACGTGAAAAAATTTCAAATATATTAAAAACAAAAGATATACCTCATGCACTTCTTTTTGTGGGTTCTAAGGGGATGGGCAAGACATCAACAGCCCGCATTGCGGCCAAAGCCGTAAACTGTCTTGAAAATCTTTTTGCAGGCAAAGGCACTTCCTTTGAACCTTGCAACGCCTGCTCAAACTGCACCAGTATCGACAAAAATTCATCTCCCGATGTGGTCGAACAAGATGCTGCTTCAAACCGAGGTATAGAAGAAATTCGTAAACTCATCAAAGAATCCTCATTTGCACCCATGGCGGGTAGATACCGCGTTTATATTATAGACGAGGCCCACATGATTACCCCCGATGCTTTCAACGCTTTACTTAAAACACTTGAAGAGCCACCACAAACAGTACTCTTTATCCTGGCAACGACCAACGAAGAAAAAGTACCCACAACTATCATCTCTCGCTGTGTCCGCATACCCTTTGGACAGGCAAATAAAGCAGATATATTTCACATGCTTAACCGCATGATTAAAAAAGAAAATCTTGAGGTATCAGATGATATTAAAAATATTATCTACAAATATTGTGACAATTCGTTTCGAGATGCAGCAAAACTTTTAGAGGAGCTTACTTTACAAGGAAAACATACTGTTGAAGAAGCTCAGCAGTATTTAGGAGTAAATTCTAAATACAGTTTACTTACACTTATTAAATCAAAACCGCTCAGTGAATCCCTATCCTGGGTCGAAGAATTTTCAAGCTCAGGCGGAAATATTAAACGCACAATCGAAGATACGTTGAAAATTTTGCAGCAGCAACTCCTTCTTAAATCAGGTATTGCAGTCGAGACAGAAGATATTGGATTCACTGTTACAGAAATTGCTAAACTTATGAAACTACTGCACGAAGCATATAAAAATCTGAAAATCACCCCTATAGAAAGATTACCACTTGAGATCGCCATAGTTGAGTTCTATAATCTAAAGAAACAATAAAAAGTCTATAAAGCAAAAAGCTGAAAGCAAATAATAATTTTTATAGACTTTATGACTTGAAAGACTTTCAGCTATACTTGTAAACAACCTATGTTCAATCCACTTAAAGGCCTTGGAAATCTCCAACAATTACAACAGCAAGCAAAACAAATGCAGGATGCTCTTCAAAAAGAAGAACTTGTTATAGAAAATAGTGGTGTCATCATCAAAATCCGTGGTGACCAAAAGATTATTGAAGTCGAGATCGACGGTGTTTTGGAAAATCGTGTAGCCCAAGCTATCAATGATGCTATTAAAAAGACTCAAGAGATGGCAGCACGAAAACTATTAGACTTGAATAAATAAAATAAAAGTCCATAAAGCAAAAAGCTGAAAGCAAATAATAATTTTTATAGACTTTATGACTTGAAAGACTTTCAGCTTGATAGACTACAAAATACACTATGTCTCTTAAAATCTTTTCTGGTACATCAAACCCTGCATTATCTGAAGAAGTAGCCAACCAAATGGATACATCTCTTGCAAAAGCTGAAGTGGTACGATTTGGAAACTCAGAGGTCAGAGTTCGCGTTGAAGAAGATGTAAAGCACGATACCTGTGTCGTCATCCAGTCTACTGCCAATCCAACAGATACAAATCTTATGGAGCTATATCTGATGTGTGATGCTCTGCGTCGTGAAGAAGCGCGCCGTGTTATTGGTATCGTCCCATACTTTGGCTATGCAAGACAGAATATACAACATCGAGCAGGGGAGTGTGTATCGGTAAATGTCGTCATCCGCTTTATGGAAGCGATTGGGTTTCAAAAAATATAGACTTTTACGCTTCATGATGAAGCAACAGAGGGCGTATTCAATATCCCCTTCCGCAATCTATCAGCTTTTCCTCTCATGGCACAGGAAGTAAAAAAATATATTGAAGCAAAAGGAATTACAGTTACACCTCAAACTGTCTCCGTCATATCCCCCGATCAAGGCGGTATCGAAAGAGCACGACATTTTGGGTTAGATCTTTTCGGCGATGTCCCTTTCCAAATTGCTGTAACTGAAAAAAAGCGAGACCTCCAACATATTCACCAAAGTAAAGCACTCGACTTGTATGGTGATGTTACTGGTAAAATGGCTGTTATCATAGACGATGTGGCCACTTCAGGAAGTACACTCATGAATGCGGCCGAGGCAGCACTGGAAAAAGGAGCAACTGGAGCTCTGGCTGCCATTGTACATCATGATTTTTCTTCAGGTACACCAGAAAAATTGCAGCAGTCAAAACTTGAAAAATTCTTTACGACCAATACTATTGCGCTCAAGGAAGAACACAGGTTTGAAAAATTACAAGAAGTATCAGTAGCTTCACTTATAGTTCAAGAACTAAAAGCGATCACCCAATATCTTTTATAGTTTTATAAGATACCTTTTTTCTTTGCGGCTCGTCCCGGACCACGGGGAGTTTTTTTCTTTTTGGGAATATTACTCCAAGGTATTCCTTCCGAGCTACTTTCAGCTGAACGAAAGGAGGGTGTTGATTGTCGCTTGTAAATTGGTCCCTCAGAACTATCTATATATACACCATCCTCAACATCCCGTATCTCAGTCAAATCTTTTGGATAGAATTCTGCGTCTGTAATTTTTACTTCTCCTTGATCAGGCGATATGCCATGCACATTCTGTTTTATCAACTCAGATACTCTTCCGCGGCACATAGACAAATCTTGCATGATATCTCCAGTTACACCGAGTTCTTTTCGGCACAATTCTATATAGCTATGAAGAGTAAATGCAAAAGGACCGAATAACTGCATAATCTCTTCAGAGACACCAGCTTCATTATAAAAATCTGTTGGGCTACGTACATCTATAGAATCAAATACCAAGGCTGCAGAGCGATTATAGCTATTGACTAGATCGGGATCTATGGTGAATTTTGGTCTTTGTTCAATATTCATAGGCTAAAAAAAACGCCTAGAAGCATCCACCCGCGTCTTCCAACAAAGGACGACGATAGGATTACAAATGGATTGTTCTAAAAGGTTATAGTTCATGCGAATTAAAAGTAGTGTAGTGGCGGGGAATATGAAAGTCAAGTAAGAAGAAATCTAATTATACAAAAGTACATATATGATATATCAGTAGCTGCTTCTATTTTCTATTGCCTTGCGAAGTGTCATATAATCGGCATATTCTAGGTTCCCACCCATCGGGATACCGTATCCTAGTCGGGAAGTTTTGAACTCTAGTTTTTCCTCACTTCTCAGATCTTGTAGTTTATTTCGTATATACATGGCAGTTGCCTCGCCTTCCATATCAGGATTCGTAGCTAGCAACACTTCTTCTGTTTCAGCTGAAATTCGTTTCAGCAAAGGATCAATAAATATATCCTCTGGGCCTATATGGTTGAGCGGGTCGATCCGACCATGTAGCACATGATAGACGCCATCATATATATTGCCTGTTTCAAATGAGAGTAAATCCATCACATCCTCGACCACCGTAATTCTATTTTTATTTCGCATGGGGTCGCTACATATAGAGCAGCATTCTGCTTCAGCTAAATTCATACATACGCTACACCTACGCGTTCGCTCCTTCAGATTTGAGATAGTTTCAGCAAATTGTTTCAAGTCAGGTGCCGGCAGTCGGAGTAAATAAAAGGCAAGCCTGTTTGCACTTTTTTCCCCAATTCCAGGGAGCCGCTCCAAAAAAAGAGATACTTGTTTTAAGCTGGGAGGTAGTGAGGCCATATAAGTTTATAATTGTATAACATCCACCAAGACAATTGGCCGACGACCTCTTTTTTCAAAGAAAAAGTCTTCAAGTACCCGACCTACTTCTTTTTTGAATGAGTTAAGATCTACTACCCTGTCACGACCTGGCTTGAGAAAACGTTCCACAAGCTTCGTTGCTTCATCAAAAAGATCATCTTCTTTCTTTTCAAAGACAAAGCCTCGTGAGAAGAAACGGGGTCGAGTTACAAGCTGTCTATCGGCGTCTACAACCAGTACGCATACTGCCATACCTTCAGATGAGAGGGTTTGTCTATCGCGCAGTACCACATTTCCGACATCACCCACTCCATACGCATCTACATAGATATTTTTTGTATCTACATCATCGCCAAGTGCCGTTTTGCCACCTTTCATAAACCATATCGTTTCGCCTTCATTAAGCATATAAACAGTTTCTTTTTTAAAGCCCATATCGGCCATAAGCTTCTGATATTGTCGTTGGTGTCGTATAGTCCCACCTATTGGTATAAAATACTTAGGATTAGTAAATCGAGCAAGAAATTTCAAGTCCTCCTGGCTACCGTGGCCCGATGCATGGAGCTGATCCTGGATATCACTATATACTACTTCAGCTCCTTGCATAGCAAATTCTTCTATCACCGAGTACACTTCACCTTCATTTCCGGGTATTGGATCTGACGAGAAAACCACTTTGTCTCCTTGAGCGATTTTGATATATTGGTTTTGACGCCTGGCAATCTTGGAAAGTGCGGAGTCATACTGTCCTTGCGAGCCAGCAGCTATGACACAAATTTTATTTGATGGCAATTTTTTTAATTCATCATCTTTCCCAACAAGAGAAAAAGGTATAGGTAAATAACCAATATCTGCAGCCGCTGTTGTATTTTGTTTCATCGAACGGCCAAGGAAGAAAATCTTACGATTAAATTTTATGGCAGCTTCGACACATTGTCTGATACGTGAGATATTTGAAGAAAAAGTAGTCATAAAAAACTTTCCTTTAGTCTTTCTCATTTCATCTTCAAAAGTCTGTCCCACAATAGATTCAGAGAGTGTCAGTCCTTCACGTTCAGATCCAAGTGCATCAGAGAGAAGACAGAGTACTCCTTCATGTCCAGCCTGCGTAATTTCATGGAAATCTGGAGCGGGAGAATAGGGTGGTGTAAGATCCATTTTAAAGTCTGGGCCATGATATAAAGTGCCAATGGGTGTTTTTAAAAGTATATGAGTCGCATCAGGAATAGAGTGAGTCATATGTATAAATCTGGCTTTCATGCCTCCAAATTCATACCACTTATGAAATTCTATTTCCTGGATATTGGCATTGTAGTTGTATTCCTTAAACTTATTCGTCACAAACATTTTTGTCAGTTTGCTCGCATAGATCACCGGTTTTCCCAGTTTTTCAAAATGAAAAGGCAAAGCTCCAATATGATCTTCATGACCGTGAGTCAATAAAATTGCCCGCACCTTATCAAGTTTATCTTCCAGATACGAGATATCGGGGATTATCAAATCAACACCAAACTCTTTCGCATCAGGGAATCCCATACCACAGTCTACGATGAGTATATCTTGTATTTCATCATTGTTATATAACTCGTACACATACATGTTTTTAGTTACACCTACGATCCCACCTAGCGGGACAAAGCGTACTTTATAATTGTCCATAATAATAAATATATAAATCTAGTAGTCAATCACTACTAGTTAATTGCTAATATACAAGCGTCAATTCTCGCTTGTTGTTATAAAAGTACATGATGCATCATCAGGTATTTTCAAAACAAAAAGCAGTAATATAATCTTACATGATATACTAAGAGATTCAAGTAGCAGTAAGAAAAACACAGTGGTTTAGACCCTCATTCGTCAGATTTTTTGGATGAAGCAATCTGTGGTCGTTGAAATTAATTATACAACTATGTATACAAAAAAACAAATTGAAGAAAAATTGCTAGATGTCATGGATCCAGAGCTACAGATGTCAATAGTCGATCTTGGACTTATTTATGAAGTTACCTTAGAAAATGAAAAGGTGACCATTCTCATGACACTTACCACCATGGGCTGCCCGCTTTTTGATACTATCGAAGAGGATATTTTTTCAAGGCTTGGAAGTCTTGGTATCGAGGAAAAAAATATAAAAATCAGTCTCACATTCGACCCTCCTTGGTCAATGGATCGTATGACAGAGCGTGCGAAAGCCATGCTTGGTATTTGATACATTTTGACTTATTGACTGTTATGTAATTGTATAATAATATAATTGCATGTCAAACTACCTTACCAAAGATGAGTTTCGAAATATATTGCTTGAGGAGCTACCAACCCTTATTGTTTCTATTGTCACCCCGATCGTACATGACGCAATAAAAGCAAATAATGAAATTATTATTAGTATGTTTCGGTCTGAAATTCTTGCAATTTATGAAGAATTCGGTAAGATTCACAATAAGCTGGAAACTATAGAGAAACGACTTGATGAGATGGATAAACGCTTTGACGACATCGATAAGCGCTTTGCAGCCATCGACCAACGCTTTGATGCTATCGATAAGCGCTTCGCAGCCATCGACCAACGCTTTGATGCTATCGATAAAGAAATACATGAGATAAAGGAAAACCTGTCTGAATTTAAAAATGACAATGCGAGACAACACAGCAAATTACATAGCAGCTTGAACATGACTCTTAACTATAAACCAGTCATAGAAAATATTGATCAGCGTCTGTATCTTATGGAACAAGAGGCACTGTACAAAAAAAAGAAGGTATAATGTTTGCATGTCATCTACGACAAAGCCCAAAAAGACCCCCTTGGTTATAAATCCAATGGAACAGCTCAAAGATTTTGGCTCTGACCTGGCCAAAAGGGTACCTCAAGAAATAGTCAATACTTTTATTCCGGGAGCTGAAATGTGGGGAAGTCCTACTCCTAAGCCCGAAAGTATGCCAGGTGGTCCCAATTTTAGCCCAGTAGATTTCGCCAAACTTCAGGGTAAATATCAAGAGCAGGACAATCCAGATATAGACGCAGTCCGCCGTGAGCTTATGGGCATGGGAGGAGGTCAAAGCCAAAATGCAACTCCCGAACTTCCCCCAGAGCAGGCACATATGAATCGTCATCGCCAATTCAAGCGTGAAGAAGAAGATCATTACTTGCGTCGTAAACAAGAGGAAGCGGAAAATGAGCGACAGGAAGAACTTGAAAAACAGCAACAAGAAGAACAAGAAGCTGCAGAAGCGGCGGCAGCTCAGCAGCAGGCAGCTCCGCAAGGGAAACAGCGTAAAAGTATCATGGGTGGAGGCCATCGCAAAGCAAATATGGATCTTCCACCAGAGGTACGTTCAGAACGCAAGGGCGGTGCTGGCAAACACTAATTTTTTTGTTCTAAAATCCATAGCTGTCTTTGTCATCCTCGCGAAAGCGGGGATCCAGGATAGATATAGTTATTACATAAGGGGTACGGCTCGTATAAATCTGCTACAATATACGCTATTAGATATATCGGAGTGTAGTTCAGATGGTAGAACACACGGTTCGGGACCGTGAGGTCGTGGGTTCAAGTCCCGCCACTCCGACATTTTTAGACCTTCCCAAGGATGTGGAGCAATTTCTCTCCCAGTTACTTAATCAAGATACTTTTTTTCTTCAGTTCAGCCAGGCGATCCAGAAATTCAGGATCGCTGCAAAACTTACCCATGCGATGTAAGGGATCAACAAGTATCCTGCTACTTTAGAAATTGGTAGAAAGGCACGAATCGAGAGAAATATAAATGCCCATAATGCCACCACGAGCACACAAGCCGCAGCTGGAGATTGGAAAGTAAAAAAAGCCACCGACCAAACAACATTCAATATAAGTTGTATTGCAAAAACTTTGAGTCCTTTCTTTCTTTGTTCTTTTTTATTTTTTTCTACCCATATTATAGAAACTGCTATACCCATGAGCATATAAAGAGTTGTCCATACAGGCGCAAAAACCCATGCCGGCGGATTGATAGGAGGTTTGTTGATGCTTGCATACCATGTTGGGAGATATGGAGTAGTAAAGTAGGAACCAATACCTCCTGCCGCAAGACACACTGCTACCGATAAAATAAGTGGGAGAAATTGTATTTTTTTCATATTTTTATTATAGCAATTATTTATATTTAAAATAAATTTGCGTCTTTACAAAAAAGACCTATAGTTTTGATATCCTATAAAAATCATGTATAATATAAGTCTATTTTCGCTGAGAGAAATTCAGTCATGACACTAAGTTTATATCTGTTAAATTGTCTTATTCATAGGACATAGCGATAGATAATAAACTTATACGATTCATGCCTGGCCGTTTCTTAGTGAAAGGAAAAAAAATGCCAGAAACGATTATTATTGGTGGCTTTGCGATATTACTACTCATCATAGTGATATCCATGCGGATGGGCTGGCCCTACAAAAAGCCATTGCCCCTACCGGTTGCCATTGTAGCGATCATCATCCTCGTAGTGATGATCATCGCGATCGTTGTTGAGGGCTTCGAGGGGCCCATTAATTTTCTCAATTGCGTAATCTTTGGACTATGCAAATAAGAAGCGTAAGGGCGAGCGTTTTCAAGCTCGCCCTTTCTCATTATAATACCTATGTCTACCGAACATCGTTTAACCGAATATCCCACCACGACTGATGCATATAAGTTGTTTAGTTCAGCGGAAACATTTTTTGCTCAATCCCAACAAGCCGAGGATCGTATCACTGCATTCGCTCACAAGATCACAGCGGCTGGAACAAAAATAGATCTACATACATCTCATTTTCTCAATGATCCAGATCTTGATTCACTATTACCTCTTGTACATCGAGGCAATATATTTGCACGCCGTGCCATGCTTGCAAATATAGCTTCGTCTCTGGGCACGTTTCGTAAAAGTGGAGAACTTTATCCGACCCATCCAAAAATGGTAGGAGATATACTTGCCGATTTATTTCCCGAAGATCTTGAACTATATATCCTTGGGACTATACATGATTCTCAAGAAGAAGGAGCGCTCCGTGATTTTAAAAATGGAACCGATACTTCCTATATTGAACAAAAACAAAAAAGCTGGACATATTTTGACACTATGAAAGCATCGGTAGAAACACTTAATCTCGCATTCCCTTACGAATATAGGTGTGGAGCACAGGCCATACTTACGGTCGAGCCTGAGGGCGTTGGATCAAGATATATGGGCAGTTCTGACTATGCTGTATTTACCCGTCAACTAGAAGAATATGGCAATGAGCAGATATGGTGTGCCGCTCTCGTAGATAAAGCCTGTAATATATAGTCGATATTGTAGACATACTATTACAGATCCTTTACATAAAGCTAAATTACTTACAGATTTTTCCCGCTACAAACATTTAGGAAACGTTCTTTATGCTAAGGCTACTTCCTTAGGTCCTGATGTAGAAAAAAAAGTGAAAATCGCCTATGGTCTTTTTTCATATGCTTGGGCACAGGCATTGCATACGCAAACTTCAATCACAAACGAAGAGATAGACGAGGCCTTGCAAAAAATATATGTTGATGTAGCTCTTCATCAACAACATATAGATCAAGACCTTGCCGAATATCATGCCTTATATCATCCACAAAATCTATTAGACGTAAAGGAGTCATAATTTCCCAAACTCAAGCTTAAAATTGTCTGTATAATATACGAATGGGTATCGAAACAGATCTGTTTCTTGTATTTGGCGTCATTATCGCCGGATTTCTTGTGGCCGATCTTGCCTATTTCAATCGCCGTGCTCATAAAATCGAACCACGATCTGCACTTATCCAGTCTCTATTCTGGATAGCTATTGCCTTCGCATTCGCATTTCTTATTTTTCTATTTCTCAGTCGCGAAAAAGCCGCCGAGTTTATGAGTGCCTATGTCACCGAAAAAATGCTTTCCGTCGACAATCTGTTTGTCATACTTCTTATTTTTGACTATTTTAAACTCGATGAGAAATATCATCACAAAGTGCTTTTTTACGGCATCATGGGAGCAATCATTTTCCGCGCCATCTTTATCCTTGCTGGAGCCTATATCATCGCGCAATTCCATTGGGTACTCTATGTATTCGGAGCCATCCTTATTTATACCGGAGTAAAACTGTTCAATGATAAAAAAGAAGAACATGTAGACTTTGATAAAAATCCGGTTGTCCGCTTTGCGAAAAAAGTACTGCCTTTTACCACCAATCATCACGGTGGGCATTTTATGGTTAAAGAAAATGGCAAACGGTT
>CAZPYR010000032.1:12418-13870 GCA_964590815.1 uncultured Gammaproteobacteria bacterium
ATTATTTCTTATCGTTCTACTTGTTGAATCCACCGATATCATTTTCGCTGTCGATTCAATCCCCGCCGCATTTGCTATCACTCAAGATCCCTTTATTATATTTACCTCCAACATCTTTGCCATTATGGGCCTCCGAGCACTCTTTTTCCTTATAGAGAGTGTTTTACATCGATTTCATCATTTGCAAAAAGGATTGTCATTTATCCTGGTTTTTATCGGGCTTAAAATGATGGCTGGTATTTTCCATATCCATATTTCCTCCATTGTCTCCTTTGCCATCATTATGTCGGCACTAGGGCTTTCTCTCTGGCTTTCGGTACTCTTCCCAAAGAAAATATAGTAGAATACCTCATTTACAGCCTTTACTACCTCTATGGAAAAACTGAGAAACGGACTACGGGTTCAAAATTCAAGTGAGAATTTTGAAATTGCCTTTGAAGAATTAATTATTTTTGATTTGACACCTACGGAGATTTATTTGCTCACGATAATAGAAATGGGTATAGATACTGTAGAAGATTTAAGTCAAGCATTGGGATTATCTGTTACTACAGTTACTGATCTTTTATCAGACTTAAAAAGTTTAGGTATATCTCCTATTTTCTATGACGCTCCACGTGAAAACCTTGTGGATCAGGCACTATTTACTAAATTCATTCCTGAGTACTCCACACTCTCTCTCAAACAAATAGCTATGCGTGCAGACACTTCACCCAGGGGCATTCGGACATATATGGATGCTATATTTAGTTACAATCCTCTACTCATAGAAGATTACACACAAAATCTTATCCCCGAACTTGTACAAGCAGGTTATACTATAGATACTATATGAAACTCGAATATGGCGATCCACGTACCGCTGCAATGCTCACAAATGTAGGTCTTATTTCCTCAAACGGAAGCTATGGCTACAATATCATGGCCTGTGAGTGGACGCACCAGATCTCCAATGACCCAGGACTTTTCTGCCTCGCCATACGCAATTTTAAAGCTACCTATCAAAATATTTTAGAGACTAAAGTATTTGGCATAAATATAGCCGCGTCAGATCAAAATATCCTTTCGTCAGTTGCTGGCAAAACGAGTGCAAAAAAAATAGAAAAGATCTCGGTGCTTAAAGAACTGGGTGTGCAGTTTTATAAAGCCTCTGAAATAGATGTTCTCATGATTGAGGGAGCTTGTCTAAGTGCCGAGTGCCGCCTCATCAAGCATATCGATATTGGTGATCATCCGCTTCTGATTGGCGAGGTGCTCAGTATAAAAACGACAGATAAAGAACCTCTTATTTATCATGTAGGGAAATACTTTCATGTAGGTGAGCAAATAAATAAACCAGAGGAAGATATGCTACAAAAAATCGAAACTCTCAAGCAGAAATATACAAAAGTATAAGTCTCATTTCAGGATCTTCATTCATCATCATTTCAGCTTCACATCAAAAAACGATAT
>CAZPYR010000033.1:0-4797 GCA_964590815.1 uncultured Gammaproteobacteria bacterium
TGAGTCTGGCGGTTTTGACGGGGATCAAATACATATTCGCCTATGCAAAACACAATAAAGAATTAGATAATGGAATTCTGGTACATTTTGAGAAGGATAAGCAATTTTTCCGAGAAGTTTTACAGGACAAAAATATAGTGATCGTCGGACGGGGAGCCACAGGAGGAAAACCCATTGCCGAATGCTTTGACAAAATAGGAGTGACGTATTCGGTCATACATTCCCAAACACTTGACTCAAACGAACTTATTAAAAAAGCGGATATTATAATAACGGCTACTGGTAAAAAAATAATCGAACCCAGCCAGCTAAATAAAGGAGTGATTCTACTCAATGTAGGACTCCGAAAAGAAGACGGAAAACTAAAAGGGGATTATGATGAAGAAGAAATAGAGGATATTGCTTCATACTATACTCAAACGCCAGGAGGACTCGGGCCACTTGATGTGCTTTATCTCTATAAAAATCTCATTGAGGCAGCGGTTTAAGTAAGTTAAAAGAGAAAAGTTAATAGAGAAAATTATCATTCCTATGAATACATCGTTGTCATTCCCGCGAACGCGGGAATCCAGGGTTTATTCCCTGGATCCCGAATCAAGTCCGGGATGACACTTGACTATCTTTTAACTTTTAGCTTTTGACTAATGATATACATAATCACAGGGCAAACAGCCACTGGCAAAACAAGATGTGCGCTTGAACTAGCGCGTAAAGTAGATGGAGAACTCATAAACTGTGATTCCAGACAAATATATAAAGAACTGAATATTATTACGGGTAAAGATCTTGCTCTAACCACTCGTACATTTACTGTCTGGAAGAATAAACATTCATTTGATATTGGGTATTACGAATTGTTGCAGGGAGGGAGATTGTGGCTCTACGATATTGTAAATCCACATCAACCGTTTTCGGCCTTTGACTACCGCATACTTGCGACAGAAACAATAAATCATCTCCAAATGGAAGGCAAGACGCCAATTATAATTGGCGGTACCTATTTTTATCTAAAGCACTTACTGTATGATATTCTCGATACACCAGTGCCGCCAAACGTGCAACTTCGGGAAAAGCTAGCGCTTGAGTCTACAGCTACTTTACAACAAATTCTTTCTGCAGAAAATCCCACAATGTATAACGACTTAAATAATAGCGAGAAGCACAATAGGCAGCGACTCATTCGCAAGATAGAGGTAGTCCGCGCCGGCGATACAACCTCTTCAAATACCAATACTGAATACGAACTTGCCCCACCCTTTACACCACAAACGACAACAATTGAGGGATACCATTTTATAGATCGCCGCAAACAATATACGATTATAAAACAGCGAGTCCAAATGCGACTGGAAGAAGGAGCTATAGCAGAAGTTGAATCATTGCTCAAATCTGGGTATACCGGCACCGAACCAGGTTTACAAACAATTGGGTATCAGCAAATTATCAAATACTTACACAAAGAGATCTCTTTGGAAGACATGAAGACCGAGTGGCTCACTCGTGAGATGCAGTATGCCAAGAGGCAATATACCTTCGCAAAGCGGGATCCAAATATCACCTGGATTGAAGTTTGATTGATTCTTATGTGATTTCATGGAATAATGAATATATCTATGACTAAAAGCGATCACACTCCTATTGATATTAAAAATATTGAGAGTTCGTTTAATCATATCAGAGTAAAAACACTCACCAAATCTGCCTTTAGACTTAAAATCGACAAATACAATCTCGTCCTGATTATTTCTGTTATTTTTTTTCTGGCAAGCATAAGTTTTTGGGGATATGTCAATTTTTATCTCAATACCGGAGGATAGCTATACATGCGAACAATTAATATCAAAATCATTGCATCAGTACTTTTTTTTACTTTCGGAATTTTATTCTTTTCACTTGCAGTGCAAAAATACCGGATTCTCACTGGTTCTCGTGCAAGTTTGAATCTACCCCAATGTGAAATCCCTGAAGGGGGTAGCGTGCCCTCAAATGCTCCCTGTGCGAGCTGTAGTATATTCAGTGACACGGCAATCGACGAAAATGGAGATGTGAATGTCGAATTTGGCTGTCAGGTGGTGTGTAATGATTCCGATAATCCTCTAGATACGACTGGTTGTCCATCAGGATTGCTTCCCTATAGCATCAGTGAAACGTCCTGGTACTGGTGTAAAGAGTCAGGCGATCATGCCTGCACTTCACAAAACGAGCTCACTGGGGATCTTATCACCAACGTAGAAAGTGCTGGCTTCACCGATGGAGGACCATGGATCATGTCTCGGCAAGGAGATACCAATTTTAGTGCCAGTTTTAATGTACCAGGGTACGAAAGCTGCGGTCGCGTACAGGTAGATGTGGAAACCAATCAGAAATACAGTTATGTGATAAATTCGGATCAAGATTGTGAAAACGATATTGTGGCCGCTGATCTGAGCGCAAATCAGGCCGCAACCCCCACACTTGGGTTTGGCTTTACCGATGAAAATCCCACCAATACACCATTTGTACAGCAACCAACCATCCCGCCGCCAACCGTGACCAAAACACCCACACCTATTGCAACCAATACATCTGTACCAACTCACACCACCACACCAACTATACGTATCACGACAAGCATCACACCCACAATTTCAACAAAACCTTCTATTACAGGAAGTATCACGCCGACGGGAACGCTTAGCCCATCGCCAAGTCCTACACTGACATATACGCCAACGCCAACGCCATCACCATCACCTACCGCAACCGCTACTCCTACATTTACGCCTGTGCCGACATTTACTCCAATGCCGGCGCCAGTATCGGATATATCAGTCGATGGTCAATCACCTGGTGCTTCCTCATGGCTCATGATGCTTATCCCAGCGGTCCTCGTAATGCTCGGATTATTTTTATAACTTTTTGCGACGTAATCATGAGTATAACTTTATCAATACTCTGCGAAGATATCTTTTTTCACGAAATAGCTTGAAAGCTCGACTAAAAGATCTGTGAAGGCTGAATAGGGGAGGATTTACTTTTTATTAAATAGTTTGATGAAGGCCTCTTTGGGAATCTCTACTTTTCCAATCATTTTCATCTTCTTTTTGCCTTCCTTTTGCTTCTCAAGTACTTTACGTTTGCGCCCCACATCGCCACCGCCCACGGTTTTACTACCTTTCGTCAATACATCTTTCCGGAAGGGAGATATTCGCTCTGAGGCAATAATCTTTCCTTTATATTGGGCTTGTACTTTTACCTCAAACTGCTGGCGTGGTATGAGTTCTCGGAGCTTCTTGGTGAGTTCGGCACCTTTTTCTTGCGCACGTGCTTGTACAACAATTTCTGAAAATTCTTCGACTTCTTCACCATTGAGAAGTACGGCTAGTTTATCTGCCAACACAAGCTGATAGCGGATCACTTCCCAGTCAAAAGACGCGTATCCCGAAGTAGCAGACTTTAATTGATCAAAAAAATTCGATATCATTTCCGCAAGAGGCATTTCATATTCGATAGATACCTGATTTTTATTATCCATGGTTTTAAAAATAGCACGGTGATCTTCACATAGCTGCATCACAGCACCTACATAATATTGAGGTGTAATGATAAGTATTCGCACAATAGGTTCCAGGTATGTATCGCCATCTTTCTGATAATCAACCTGTGGGGGAGTGATGACCAGATTCAAATTATACTCACGCTCCAAGCGCTCTCGTATCACATCCGCATGCAAGAGCCCCAGGAAGCCTACACGAAACCCAGCCCCCAGTGCCTGGCTATATATTGCATTAAATTCTAAAGAGGAATCATTCAAATATATTTGTTCAAGTGACTTTTTGACATTTTCATAATCTGCGGGATCAGTCGGGAAGAGAGAAGCATACACCATTGGTTTTACCTTTTTATATCCCGGTAGCGGCACAATCTGATCGGCCTTTCCTTCCGCGATAGTATCGCCCACACGTACTGAGTGTATGTCCTTTAGATTGGTCACTATATAGCCAATTTCACCTTCAGATATAGATTGTCGTGCGGAAAGATCGGGCGTGAAGATACCTACTTCGGTCGGCTCAAAAGCAATATTACCGATGGCCAGTCTCATTTTTTTATTTTTAAAAACAGTACCTTCGACAATACGAGCAAAAGCTATGACGCCTTTATGGTTATCAAAATAAGAATCGAAAATAAGTGCTTTACACTTTTTTTCTGCATTATCAATACGGGGGCTTGGAGCTGGAATATCGGTGAGCACACGGTGTAATACACGATCTACATTCATACCCGTCTTTGCTGATATCTCAATGATTTCATCTTCATGGATACCTAAAAAATCTACAAGTGCTTGTTTGGTTTTTTCTACCTCTGCATTGGGAAGATCTATTTTATTTATGACCGGTATGATAGTAAGATTTTTATCTATAGCTTTAAAACTATTGGCGATTGTTTGTGCCTGTATACCTTGTGTCGCATCCACTAGGAGAATTGCACCTTCCACACAGGCGAGTGTACGATCTACTTCGTATGAAAAATCTACATGTCCGGGCGTATCGATAAGGTGGAGCAGATAGTCTGTACCTTCGTGGGTATAGTGCATACGCACCGGAGCGAGTTTTATAGTGATCCCACGCTCGCGTGATATCGGATTACGATCTAGCATCTGTTCTTCATGCCTGTTTTTATCTATGGTGCCTGTCATTTCAAGCAATCGATCCGCTAATGTGGACTTTCCATGATCGATGTGTGCGATGATCGCGAAATTGCGGATATTCTTGGTCATAAAGATATGTTGCTGTGAGATATTTATTTATTTCAATCCAT
>CAZPYR010000033.1:4807-13548 GCA_964590815.1 uncultured Gammaproteobacteria bacterium
GTACACGAAGATTAGGTCAAATCGGGCTGAAGTTGCTGTTGCAACCAGTCAGCTCCGTATTCCGCAAAGGCGCGAGAATTATCTTTAGGCTGATTACTATTTTTGAATTCATCTTCTGTCCGAAGAGTATAGATATGCTGAAGTGGTTTAATAAGTGGCTCTTCCATAGCTTCGAGTTCCGACTCAGTATATTGTTTTGATGGATCAAGTAAATCTTCAAGCAAGATCGTTGTGCCGGGGAAATACCTACCTTTGATATTTGCAACCTCTACACGACCTGAATAAACAGCAGCGGCTACCGTCTCGCGAGCCAGACGTAAATTTTGTCCTGGTTTTTTAGAATTATAAAAAATTTCATTTACTTCCGCCGCTGATTTAGGAGGTATCAAAGTACGTACAGGCACGCTGGGAATATCTCGTACGTTATCTTTACTTTCAAAATCCATATCTATTACATAATTCGTATAGTAGTTGCACCACTTCCCGTACCCCAGTGCTCACCATGCACGACAATGAGCTTGCCTGGATGCTGCTTGATATACTCATGTTCATGAAGCAATGCGACAGCTCGCTTTAGCTCCAGCACATTTACTTCATCCGAATTATGATACCCAAAAATTACTGGCACAACACCAAAGTTTACCGATAGACTTTCAGAGACGCCTTCATTTGGCGTAAAGGTAAAGACAGGTACTTTAGGTCTATAGCGAGACAGTAGAGTGGCCGTATGGCCTGACTGTGTAAATATCATGAAACCAGCTATGGGTTGCTCCGCTAGAACATATTTACGATAGAGCGCATACGCCGCGTCTACCACCATAGCCGATGTATCTGCGGCTGAAAACTGTATTTTAACAGGTGTATCCTCATCGGTTTTAGGTTCATAGAAAAGAGCAGTCTTCCGCATTACATCAACAGCTTTCAGAGGGTGCTTGCCATTGGCAGTTTCACCCGAAAGCATAATACAATCGGTAAGATCATACACGGCATTTGCGATATCTGAAATTTCGGCACGGGTAGGGAAGGGGTTATCTATCATAGTCTGTAGCATTTGGGTAGCTGTGATGACAAACTTGCCTTGGATCATACATTTTTTTATTATCATTTTTTGATAAAAAGGCACCTGTTCTATAGGAATTTCTACACCCAAGTCTCCACGTGCCACCATGATGCCGTCTGCGGCATCGATGATCTCGTCCAAGTTCTCGAGCGCTTTTTTTGTTTCAATTTTGGCTATAAATTTACCGGTCATGCCATATTTTTTTGCTTCCCGTCGGACTGTCTTCATATCATCGGCACTGCGCACAAAAGACAATGCAATAAAATCTATTTCATGACGCGAGGCAAGTTCTAGTCCTTGGAAATCTCGATCTATAAGCACGGGAAACGGAAAATCGGCTCCCGGGATATTGAGGGATTTACGGGTCGGAAGTGTACCTGTAGTTTCAGATTTAAGATATGTTTTACCCTCTTTTTTTACGACTTTAAAACTATAATATCCATCATCCACGCTTATATGTTGACCGTCTTTCAAGTGTTCAATAATCTGAGGATGGGTGATAGAAAAACCTTTATTGTTATCCTTGTAAGCCTCATCACCAAAGACAAGTAGTTCGCCTTCGGTTATTTCCAGTTTCTCACCCGGCATATTGATACGTATTTCAGGCCCTTGCAGATCTATAAGGGTACCAATGGGCAGTTTCATTTTCGCAGCAATTTTATTTACGCGGTCTATGCGCTCACTGTGCCACTCTACCGTACTATGTTTGAAGTTGAAACGGAATACATTTACACCAGCCTTTATAAGTTCTTCAATGCATTCAGGACTATCGGAGGATGGACCAATGGTTGCGATTATCTTTGTAGATTTAAACATAGAATCCCATTATATTCTTTTTTACCAAAATAATCTATGCGGTGATTAATGAAAGCGAGGAGAGAACGAATTGAGAATCACTTCCTTTTGCTCCTGGGATAACATTGTATAGAAACTGATTATATATGCAGTCTTCTGTTTGATACCGCCATTATCAAAAATATAGTGTTCAAATACATAACCTGCTTCATTGCTGGTTGTCACAAACAACACATCTGATTCATGGATTTGCATAATTTTTCTTGAAGTGATCGGTTCTTTTAGCATCGATTCTGAAAAAGGCTCTAATTTATCATACGTATTGATAGATTTACCGGTGGCATCTGCTCTCATGATAGTAAAAGCAGCATTCCCTCTATCAAAAACCACCAAGGTCGAGTTATAGGCACCACGTGCGTCGGCTGTATAGGACGAAGGGAACCATATGTCATACCCTTTATCTCCAATTGGAATATCCATATAAAATCTCGCGTTACACCAATTTTCTGTGTTGGTAGCACTGATTGTCATATAACGCTCATCATATGTTTTTTTTATGCAGAGGCTCCCGGTCGTGGGGATAAAATATTCTTTATTGTATGCTACTTCTTTTTGTAAACTTTTCGTTTGCGCTTGCAAGGTCACAACCTGCGACTTAGAGGTTTCAAGCGCTGCTATGAGATTGTGCTGATTTTGGAAAAAACCCAGTACATATACTATAAATATGAGCATCAGAAAGCTCAAAAAAGGCATACTCGATATCTTACGTCCCACTCCTTTTAAAAAGTCCATACAAAGATCTTACCATTTTTTTAATAGACCGTCATTTACATTTCTTACGTTTTCGTTCAAGCTAAGTACCTTCTTCCCAGCTACTTAAATACTTTTTTTGCTCTCGTGTCAACGTATCAATACGTATGCCTCGACTTTCAAGTTTAAGAGCAGCAATTTCAGCATCGATGTCAGGGGGCAGTGCATATACTTTTTGCTCTAGTGTTTTGGCATTTTTCCATATAAATTCAGCAGCTAGCGCTTGTCCAGCAAAACTCATATCCATCACCGATGCTGGGTGTCCGTCGGCTGCGGCTAGATTTACTAGTCGACCTTCTCCGATAAGATAAATTTTCTTTTTGCCAAAATCAAATTCTTCTACCATCGGACGTACGGTAGTCACTGATTTTGAAAGTTTCTTGAGCGCTTCTTTATTTATTTCTATATCAAAATGTCCAGCTTGCGCGAGTATCACACCATCTTTGGCTTTTTTAAGATGTTTTTCATCGATGATATGTTTGCCTCCGGTGACAGAGACTACAAAGTCTGCTTGCGCGACTGCTTCCTCAAGGGGCATCACCAGATATCCATCCATCAGAGCTTCAAGAGCCTTTATCGCATCTATCTCGCAAATTACAACCTGCGCGCCCATACCGCGCGCGCGCATAGCAATACCTCGACCACACCAGCCATATCCACAGACAACAAACATACTACCAGCAAGCAATTTATTGGTAGAGCGCATGAGAGCATCTATGGTCGATTGCCCAGTACCATACCTATTATCAAACATGTGTTTTGTGAGGTTCTCATTGACCGCAACTACTGGCAGTTTCAGATCGCCATGTGCTTCCATTGCCTTCAAACGTATCACTCCTGTAGTCGTTTCTTCTGTAGAGCCAGAGATGTCGGGCAACTGATGTTTACGTTCCGTGTGAAGCAGTCCCATGAGGTCTGCTCCATCATCCATTGTCTGATTTGGTTTGGCATCAAGTACGGCATTAAGATGTTTGTAGTAAGTTTTATTGTCTTCACCTTTTATAGCAAATACGGGGATCTTATGATGTTTTACTAAAGCGGAGGCCACTGCATCATTGGTAGAAAGAGGATTACTTGCACAGAGCAAAACTTTTGCGCCGCCTTCCTGCAAAGTGATCATGAGATTTGCCGTTTCAGAGGTGACATGTAAACATGCCGCCAGTGTGACTCCTTTGAGGGTTTGCTCTTTTGTAAATCTGTCTCGAATGAGTTTCAACACAGGCATATCTTTGGCTGCCCATTCAATACGTTTTTTACCATCATCTGCGAGTTTGATATCTTTTACGTCGTAGTTCATTTGTACGTTTTAAATAATTGATAATATGAATGTCATCCCCGACTTGATCGGGGATCCAGGGTCCTAGCCCTTTCCTCAATTTGTTTTCTGCTTGGTGTATGATTGGCCGTACCGGGACTCTCTACCGCAAAACTCGCTAAAGAATTTGCTATTTTTAAGGAATCCACAATATCTTTACCTTCCAGTCGTGCTGCCACAAAACCACCCCGCCACGCATCTCCTGCTCCTGTGGGATCAATAAGCTTTTGAACCATATATCCATTTACCTCATATAACTGATCGTTATCTTCATAACGCACTCCGGCCGCTCCAAGTGTAGTGATTACTGCTATTTTTTTCCGAATAAAATCGGATACATTACATTTGAGACGGCGAGTCATTTGTGCAATCTCATAATCATTTCCAACAAGAATATCTGCATGTTCAATACCTTCACGTAGATCGGCATCAGATATCCAGGTGAGCGACATACCTGGGTCATAAAGATAAGGGATACTATGCTCTATAAAGTAGTTTTGCGCATGCAAAAAAGCATTACTATGATTGGCTGAAATGATACCAAAACTATCTTTTGCATAAGGCGCAAAATCCACCAGATTGCCTTTTTCGGCAGCACCGTAATAAAATCCCCAAATTTGATTGTCTGAGATATCGGTGATTACTTTACCTGTTGAGCAATATAGCTCTTGATCTATATAAGACCCGGAAAAATCAATTTTATTTTTTTTATAAAATTGCGTGATTGTATCATGATCACGTCCCATAGAGCCAACAACATATATTTTTTTCTTTGTAAACCGACTCATATTGTAGGAGATATTTGTTGCTGTGCCGCCAATATGCTTGATGAGAGAACCGACAGCAAAGGATATATTTATTTGATGGAGTTTTTCTGGATGAAAATGATCTTTGAAATATCCCGGAAAGACCATAATATCGTCATATGCTATTGAGCCGGTGACGATGATAGATGTATGTGCTACCATGTATATGATCTGTAATAAGTTACGATTAAAACACCATTATACACGAATGAATACTATTTTATTTTCAGTTATTATTCCACTACGCAAAATCGGAGATGGCGTAGTTTTGGAGACATTGCCTGCAATAGATAAACAGACATACACTAACTTTGAAGTCTTCCTCCTGCCCGACGATGAATCGGGGACCGATAAAAAAATACTGCGAACTTATCCGTGGCTCCATATTTTGCCAACTCATACTAAAAAAATGCCCGGCGATAAACGAGATGTGGGGGCACAGTATGCAAGTGGTGATATTTTGGCTTTCCTCGATGACGATGCACTACCTGTCGTGGATTGGCTGGAAAAAGCTGCTGAGATTTTTACCGAGAAGGAAGATGTGGTAGCGCTGGGAGGCCCCGGGTTACTTCCTCAGAATGCCGGGTTTACTGAGCAGGTGATAGATACGGTACTTACTTCCTGGTTTACAAGCGGTTCATTTGCCTATCGGTTTACGCCTATGGCACCACGGTTTGTAGACGATTTTCCTTCGATGAATCTCATGATGAGACGAGAAATATTTTTAAAACTGGGCGGGTTCAATACGCAGCATTGGCCAGGCGAAGATAGCAAACTACTCAATAAACTTATGAATGACGAGTGTAAACAAGTATTTTATCACCCTGATGTTGCGGTATACCACCACCGTCGGGCTGATATATGGGGGCATTTGAAGCAATACAAAAATTATGGTTATCATCGAGGCATGTTCATGGCTGAAGGGGACGAAAATTCTCAACATTTCACCTATGTATTACCTTCACTTATCACCATATATTTACTTTTATATCTCAGCGGCCTGCCACGATTTATACCTACCAATAGTTACGGGCTTTATCAAATACTGGCAGCCATACCTATCATGATGTACGGAGTGATTATGATCGGGGCGGCCATAGAAGCGTATCTAAAAACCAAAAAAATACTCATCATGCCTGGTACGCTTCTTTTGGTACCACTTACGCATATGAGCTATGGCACCTTCTTTATCTATGGCTATTTCAAAGCCAAATGGAAACTCTTTTGGGCAGGAATGTAACCCTTTTCTCTTTTAACTCTTCTCTCTTAACTTACTTATAAAGGCTCTTCACCTGAAAGAGTATATAAAAGCCAAGGATGGCACCCACCAAAGCACCGACAATATTGCCTGAAAGTACTGTCGAAAGTATGGAAAGGAGCTCAGCATAATAGGCATATCTCCATCCTTGTATAGTACGATTAAAAAGTCCAGGCAACGCAAGTAAGTTTAGGATAACTGAAAGGATGAGTATGACTGTTGGTATGATCCAATACATAGAAACACCAGCAGCATATCCCATGGGGGAAAATAGTGCCGATAATGTAAGTGCGCCAAATATCACGATTGCTTCTTTGGCATCATGGGGCAATTGATATGGCGCTTTTTGTGCAAAATATTCTTCTAGGGTATTTTCTAATTGAGCGATAGGCGATCCATTTGTTTGTGGCATAAGAATAGTGGAATAATAATATATATATTGTAATTCTTTATATGTGTTTTTGCACATACATTTTCACAGTAGCCTATTTCATATGTACTGAAATCGTCAGGTACGCATAGTGTACTACACCATACGTACCTGACTGTTCCCACTTACCGCATGTGTTCTTCATCTATATACATAGGAACCATTTGGTAAACACCTCGCAGTTCTACACAAGGACTCTCTGGCACCTCCTCATAAACAATCAACATGTCAATACCGCCTTGCGGTATTTTGGGTAAGACACTCATGAGCAGGGCTGCTTGATACTGGGAAAGTTCAAGAGTACTGCTTCCGAACGTATTAAATACCGTGAGGAGCGAACATTGCTCTGCAGAACTACTGAGTTCAATACTCTTCAGTGTGGCGATCAGCCCTTGGCCTTTTACAAACTCACCGTTGGTCATGAGCTCTTGAAGCTCATACATAGACAGCAAATTTTGGCAAGGGTTACCAGGCTCAACGGAATACATGACTGCTACCGGAATACCTTTCCGATATTTGCCTTGGGTCATGATTTCCATAGCCATTTTGAGCACCACATGTGCTTGTTGGGTAGAAATCCACATCTGATCAATGAGCCCTCCACTAAAAATCAACGAAGCGCACTCCTGATTTGCCTCCGGCATACCAATTTCATCTAAATTCGCCAGAAACGTGCCTACTGCTATATCTTTTTCCGGCAGCGGCTGTGATAAATCAATATGAGCTGCACTCCAGAGCATGGGTCCTACCAAATTTATGCGGCAACTAATCACCAACATGCTAGAAATAACCAACAGTACAAATAGTTTGTTACGCAACATGAGCCTTTTCCTTTCAGCATAGAACAAAGAATGGGTCGAGGGAAACGGTTTCGTATCAGATTACACACAGAGAAATTCGTGCTTTATCGAAATCCCCACGAAGTGTAATGCGCTACGAAATTTTCCTCTCGAGAGCTTGTTGTGAAAGTTCGAGCTGTAATTATATCAAACGAAGTAATGAGAATAGGAATAGGTAAGTAAAGTAGGTGCTCTACAGAGTGGGCAAATGCCCACTCTGTAGAGTCTAGCTAACGACGAGCGACTACCGACGAACAAGCGGTAAGAAGATCATATCAGGACGAGGTTCTGAATCCTCGACCGCAATAGTCAACGTCCCGCCGATATAATCGGCATTTTGGACTTCCTTCAAAATAATAGATACTTCTTGCTCTCCTTGCCAGCCACCCTCCTGGGAAGCTGCAATCGAAAGGTGGGCCATAGTGTCACCTGGTGCGATAGACACAGTGCCAGGCACCGTGACTTTACCCTTGGCTTCAATCTGTGCTAGCACGGGGTGCAATGCGGGCGCCGACAACGTGAATGTAATCGTACCTGCAGCCCCTTCGACGAGGTCCGCTGGAAGACTGATATTCAGGTTAGGTCGCGTATCCAGTGCATCCACTACCGGAATGGTCACAGTACTGGGCACCACAAGCACCATATCTGAAGGGTCTCCCACAACTTCCTGTAATGACACAGTAACAAACGTATCAGGATCATCGGTGCCATTGTCTGCAAGAGAAGCAGATACTTCAATCGTTTGCTGGCCAGCGCTGATCACAAAAGGTTGTGATGGCAAGACACCGTTGTAGGAAATGGTGCCACGAATCTCATGAGCTGGTGCTTTTGAGACATGCACCAAGATTGGCAGACTTCCACCTTCCACCACGCGGGTCATGGATGTAGACACACTCACTTGAGCTGAATCATTGTCATGAACCACAATGGTTCCTATCTTGTCATCAGTGTTTGAAACACCTGTGATAGATGAAACTGTGTAGCTAATCTGCCGATCAAGCTCAGGTTTCGTATTGTCCGAGATGAATGAGAATGTAGTGTTTTGGCTCACACCATAGGGAATCGTATGAGATTGAGTCGCAGAGCCCACACCCACTTGCATATGTACTGGGTAGTGATAGGGAGTGTTCAGAGTAGTGGTAATGATTACCATGTTCCCTTCAACCACTTCTGGTTGAGCAGACACCGACAGCATGAGATTTTGTGCCTGCAATACGGGCACTGTATCCATGAGACCGGTGATATCCATTTCAACACTCATCGTACACTTCCCCGCAGCCTGACAGAACTGTGAGTTTATTGAAGTAGTAAACTCACCCTTTAAAATCGAAGGACCGCCATGAATCGGAGTTTTGCTAAAGCAAATACCTTGGGCATGATTGGCATTGAGCGTACCTTCTGGAAAAGAGCTACCAAAACCGCCTTCCA
>CAZPYR010000034.1:0-12868 GCA_964590815.1 uncultured Gammaproteobacteria bacterium
TAAGAAACACTCATATGATATGCATAGGGCTGCAGCTTCCTATAATAAGTCACAGATGGTTCCTTCTCTTTTAAAATGGATATTTTGTAAAAACAAATATGCTAACTCTTACTCTGCAAAAATTATGAATAAATAGTGGCGACAGATATAATACATTATGAGCCTAATAAATAAAGCAATAGTTAACGGCATCCATTTGACTTATTACGAATTCGGAAAAGGGCAACCGGTACTTTTCCTCCACGGTGGCAGACTTCGTGCCACGACATTCCGCTCCACCTTGCAGCTGTTATCCAAACAGTATCGCATCATAGCTCCGGATATCCCTGGATACGGTGAATCGTCTACGCCAAGCGCACTATGGGAATACAGAGACTACGCTGTTTTTTTTGACCAATTCATAAAGCATCTAAAGCTCAAAAATGTTACCATTATTGGCTATTCTTTGGGTGGCGGTATAGCCTATCATCTAGCCTCAATAAATGAAGATATTTCTAAATTATTATTATTTGATGCTTCAGGTATTGAAAAGAGTTCTACTCGGCCATTTAAAAGAGATCTTAATAGAATCCTGTACTATCTTACTCATCCGCAATATATCACTACATTCTTGACTCTTTCGAGAGAATATGGGTTATTCCTATATAAACACATTTACAATCTTAAACATATTAAGCTATTAAGAAAAAAACTTGAAGAATCGAGTAGCTATACTAACGACATATCAGCTCAGACACATATAATATGGGGGAAAAATGATGATATTTTTCCGGTAGAAATTGCATATAGATTACATAAATCTATGCAGAATTCTACAATTCAAATTGTAGATGAAAATCATGATTGGCCTATTTATAAAAGTAAAGAATTTAGTGAGCTTATATTAAAAAAGCTTTTACCTGATAAATAAGATTCATTCCACCTCAAAAAAAAGCTCCCGCGCTATATTTCAAATACCTATATGTGATAGAGGATAAAAGAGAAATCATGACCAGACAACACCTTGCTGAATGTAGGAAATTCGCTTGGCCCATGTGAAAATATAGTCTATTACTTGATTCGATATATTTTCCGAGATGTCCACATATTCTAGTGTCCTACTGCTATAGATTTTCCCGTTTCAATATTCTTCGTATTTGGTAACGGGAGGGTCAGTAAAAGCGCCAGCACTATAAAGCCTGCTCCCAAAAGTAGGGTAGTATGTGTCGCATCTACGGTAGCCGCCTGGCTGATAGTTGTGATTTCCTCACCAATTACCGCTGGTAACTGAGCTGTAGATTGATCAGACTCGCCTCCAAATTCAATACTTGAGCTTTGTTTACTTACAGCTTCGCTGATCATACTTTTTTGATTTTCTGGTATCACAGTACTTTTCATCACACCAGCAGATAAATTACTAGATAATAAAGATATAAGTACGGCGCCAAATATCGCAGCTCCCAGAGTCTGACCTACCGTCCGAAATGTACCATTCACTCCCGATACCTCTCCTGCCTCGTGCATAGATACCGCGGAAATAGCCAGGTTGCTAAGCTGAGACATCATAAAACCCATCCCTACGCCAAATAGTATGAAACCGGGGGCCATTGCCCACTGAGTAGCAGTCACTTGTATCCCAAAGCGAAGAGTCAAAAAACCTAATGCATTTAAAATTAATCCCATTTGTACGATCCGTTTAGGTGAAATATATTTGCTCAGCATGGCAGATGCGGGGGCTGCAACGAGTAGTGATAAAGACATAGGCAGCATGGCAACACCTGTATCAAGGGCATTGAGGTGCTTTACAGCTTGCAAAAATACAGGGATTGAGAATGAAAGGCCAGCTTGACTCAGGGCGAGAATACTGGTGATACCCACCGCAAGTGTAAATTGTGAATTTTTAAAAAGATCCAGTGACACCAGAGGTGTATCACCTTTTTTACTAATAATATGTTCCCACCAAGCAAATATGGCCAAAATGAGTGCTCCAAGAAGAAGTGCAATAGGTACAAGCGATATTTCTCCTTGCTTAAAAGTAATTCCTAAAAACGTTACCGTCTCTTTCATGGTAATCCATCCATAATCGGAGGCTTTTATAAATCCAAATACTAAAGAAAGGAGCCCCAAGGCTGAAAGTATCACTCCGACAATATCAAGTGTGGGCTTTTCTTCTTTATCTTGGGCTTCGGAGATAAAAAGTGAACCAATAAGTAGGAGCGCTACCACTCCTACATTAATTCGAAATGCCCAACGCCAGGAACTATAGGTGGTAAGCCACCCTCCGACTACCGGGCCCAGAGCCGCAGCACCTCCTGCTATCGCACCCCAAACACCAAATCCAATTTGGCGATCTTGGCCTTTATAATTTGAAACGATAAGAGACATAGTTGCGGGCATCATGAGAGCCGCGCCAATACCTTCAATGATCGCTTCACCCGCAATTAAAGTTGTTACATTTGTACTGATAGAAGCAATAAAAGACCCAAGGGCGAAAATGATAGCGCCAAGCATGAACATTTTCTTTCTACCAAATAAATCTCCCAGTCGGCCACCTGTGATAGTGAATGCAGCAAGGACAAGTGAATAGGCGGTAATTACCCACTGTATACTTTGAATATCGGTATTGAGTTCATTGATAATTGTCCTTAATGATACATTTAGAATAGTTGTATCAAGAATGATTATCGTGATACCTAAACTAAGTACGATAAGTGGTAGCCATTTTTTCATAGTTATTTTGTTAGTAATAGTCAATTTTACAGCCAGTTGGTTAGTTGTGTCGTGGATATGAGTCGGTAATTTATTTTTTCAAGCTTCCGATAAACTTAAATACATCGACCAATAGTCATGATTATGCTCAATATTATTGAGTTAAGTTAAAGGTAGGTGATGGCGTGAGATAGGCAGGATTGGCGGGGTAAAATGAGGTAGTAATTGTATTATTGCTTTCGAGTAATTCAGTTATAGAATTTGTAGAATCCAAGGTCGCTTCAACAGTATACTCAACACCATATTCCCATTTATTACAGAAATAGTTGGTAGCCAATGTGTTGTTGCCATTAAATTGTAGTGTCGTTATCTGATTTGCTCCAAGTAAAAAATTTGAGTAAGACTGGTCTAAATGGCATAAATACACCCACTGATTATTCGGAGAGGTACGGGTTTTTATCGCTACATGAATATTGAGTGTAGTAGGTGAAAGTGCGGTGACTGAAGAGTTGGAAATTTGAATAGTAAGGCTGTTGATATTACCTCCTCCAACTGGTCGCGAAGGATCAGTATAAATATTTTGAGGTATTAAGTCAGAGGTTCGTTGTTGAGGATTGATTGTTGGCGTTGGAGTGGGAGTATGTGTCGGAGATGGCGTGACTGTGGGCATAGGACTTGCTGGTATGACCCCGTATTTTGCTAGTAAAACAGCTCGTGAAGCATAGATACGTCCATATCCAAGCATATTCATATATTTGGGATTTTGATTATCTATTCGTTCGGAGGTGGCGGCAAAAATATTTTTAATCTGTTGATAGGTTAAATTAGGTTTTACTCCAAGCATCATTCCTATCACTCCACTTACATGAGGAGCGGCCATAGAGGTGCCATTCATTTTGGTATATGACGAGGTATTTGCAGAGAGGGAATATATATCTACTCCAGGAGCCGTAAAATCTATGGCTGTATCTGTCGGACCATAATTTGAAAAGTCAGCCTTTACATCGTCATTATCTGTCGCCGCAATAGAAAAAACAAGATTTTTTTCTGTATATCGCGCTGGATAAGTAACCAGACTACTTCCATTATTGCCTGCTGCAGCAATAGAAATTACTCCACGATTATATAACTCCGATAGCAATTCTGAAATATATTGAGAAGATGTTCCCCCATAACTATGGTTTATGACACGTACTTCAGGGTGTGCAATCACATAAGCAAGTGCGCTGATGATACTAGATTCTCGAAAATAAATAGTATCGTTATTTGCGACTTTTAAAGCCATTACTTTACAGTTCATACAACTGCCTGCAATGCCCGTATTATTATTGATTTCACCAGCAATAATCCCGGCAACATGGGTGCCGTGCCCGAGTTTATCAAGAGTATTTGTGTATTCTGGTCCAAAATAACCATAAATATCATCAACAAGGCCATTTTTATCATCATCTATGTTATTGAGGGTTTCGTTCGGATTTTTCCACATGCGGTTTTTAATATCAGGATGGTTGTAGTCTATCCCCGAATCTATAACTGCCACAACTACAGGTTGTGCAGATATTGCGGTATCCCAAGCCTCAGGCAAACCAATAAGTTTTGCATTTGCTTGTGCAGTAAATAATGGATCATTGGGAGTAAAGGTTGCTAAATAAGTCTTATCTAGAGTTGCTTTTTCTATTTTGCCGAATTTTTGTAATTTAGTAATAACTGAACTATGTACTTGATCAGTAGCTTTAGTGACTGATTTTTCTTTATCGCTACGAGATAGAGTATTGTATTGACTTAATAGTTTCTTTGACTGGATGAGGTAAATATTCTTATACAGTTGTTTGATGGTAGCATCAGCTAACCCGGTAATAGAACGGATTTCGGTGAGTGTTGGAATTGTGTTTTTAGATTTGTATATGATATTTCCTGGTATATAGGGAGGATTGATAGGAGTTGCCGCACGTGCATTTATAGCTTGTTCTTTTTGGATAGATTTGTTTATACGTATCCACAAAAAAGAACCCACTAGGGAAAAAATAAAAAGAAAGAAAAGTATTACATATTGTCTTTTAATTCTTATCATAATTTGTAGTATATGTTTTTACTATATCATATATAGATTATTTTCTGGGAAAATCCGTAAAAATTAGCACTTAACACTTATGTGTGCTACAATAGCATTATGAACAATATATATAAAGTTATCAAATTAGCCAAGCCATATCATGTATATGTCTTCTGGATTTCAGCCATTATTCTTGCCATGACGGCTTTAGAACTTACCACACCTTTTTTATCGAAGCTTATTGTGGATCAAATTGAAGCACAACTAAAAACTAGTACGGGAGATTTACAAAGAATGTATGTGCTTATCGGTATATTATTTATCTCGAGCGTTGTTGCTGCTGGCCTTGAATCTATAAATCAACGTCTTGGTGATTATACAACTGCACGTATCGGTAAATTTTTGACAGAAAATTTTTATAAAAAAATATTTACACTGCCACAATCATATTTTGATTCTCAAGTCTCTGGCAAGATTATAAGCCAACTGAATCGAGGTATTATTTCTCTTCAAGATTTTTTGGGAGCCGCCACCAATTTTATTGTGCCGGCGCTTATCCGAAGTGTTTTTATAGTTGTTGTACTTGCGTTTTATAACGTGACAGTGGCTGCTTTGGTTTTTTTGATTTTTCCTTTTTATATTGTTATTAGTCGATACTCGACCCGAAAATGGGGCGAGCGTGAGGTTGAAAAAAATCAAATAGAAGATGTCACACGTGGACGTATACAAGAAGTTATTGGGAATATTCGTCTTGTAAAAAGTTCAAACACACAGTTATCGGAATGGCGTTTTGTTTCTGAGCGTCTAGGCAAAAGTGTATCTATCTATGATAAGCAATCGGCTATGTATCATATCCTCAATTTTTTGAGGAATTTTGGCTTGGAGCTAGGATTGGGGATTATTGGCCTAATTGTTTTTAGAAATACTTATTTAGGTATTTTGTCAATCGGCGAAATGGTCCTTATTATTCAATATTTGAATCAAATCCGCCGTCCTCTTTTTGCGATGAGCTTTATACTAGAGCGAATTCAAAAAGCGGAATCAGGATCTAAGGAATATTTTGAAGTGATGGATCTTCACTCAGTAGAACAGCTTCCACAGGAACAAAAAGATCCGATTTTTAAGCACCCATCAGTACGATTTGATCATGTTTCATTTGAATATGATGGAAGCGGTAAAGTGCTTAAAGATGTAAGCTTTGATTTATCTAAAAAAGAAACGGTTGCCCTTGTTGGTCATAGTGGAGCGGGGAAATCGACACTTATACATTTGATTCTCAAGTTCTATGAAGCCACAGATGGCACTATTTTTATAGGTGATAAAAAATATTCAGATCTGACTCATGATGAGGTACGGTCCCATATCTCTCTCGTTTTTCAAGAAAATGAATTGTTTTCTACTACCGTGCGAGAGAATGTGGCATATGGTAAAGCAAATGTTACAGATGAGGATGTAATAAAAGCACTAAAAAAAGCCAATGCCTATGATTTTGTGATGAAATTTAAAAACCAGCTTGATGAACAAATAGGTGAGCGAGGGGTAAAACTTTCGGGAGGTCAAAAACAACGTATTCAGATAGCAAGAGCGATACTAGCCGATTCACCCATATTGATATTGGATGAAGCAACAAGTTCACTAGATGCAAAGAGCGAGAAACTTGTACAAGATGCACTGGAAATCTTGATGAAAGATAGACTGGTGATTATTATTGCACACCGTTTCTCTACAATCCAAAACGCTGATCGTATTCTCGTGCTTGAAGATGGGCGCATAGTCGATTCTGGGGCCCCTGGAGACCTGGCAAAGAGAAAAGGAATTTATTCCGAATTGCTTGAGTATCAGATTGCCGGCAATCAAAAACTCCTGGAAAAGTATGAATTATCTTAAGAGCGTTGTCTTATGGAATAATACTCCACAGTGTTTGATGGAGTGCGCGTAGACTTGCAGTTACGTCTGCGGACTCTATGACTGTTGCCACAGGATTTTCCGGATCTAGTTTTACAATTGCAATTTTATCATCAAATATGAGGTAATCAGCAAATTCAATACCCTTGAACAGATTTGAACTAGGGAGAATTTTAATGTAATATCTGTCAAATTTTTGATGTGCTATTTTACGTGAAGTCGGGGAATCAACGAGTAGATCCCACATTTGTCTTTTTGGGTTATCTTTAAAAGCCGCTATCCACAGATGAGAAGTATCTGGAAAAACGTAATAATATCTTTCTAAATCGGCAAATGAATATACCGCATCTGCCTTTAAAATTTCTTTATATACGTGCATTACGGCTATTCTGCCTTCATAAAAACGTACATCAAAACGCTCCGTTGAAGCTTTCGGATCCTTAATTTTCTTAATTTCTTCCAATACAGGGACGTACGTGTTTTTTAACTCGCGTAGCTGTAGTTCATGTTGCTCGATAAGGTATTCTAATCTCTCAGGCGGTTCTAATATGATTTCCCTGCGACGAGAACCGACTTTGACCTGAGATGCCAATCCTTTGGCTATAAGCATCTCGATACTGTCATGAGCTGTAATACGATTTATATCTACTTCCTCTGCTATCTCTTTTACTGTCCCTTTTTTTAATTTGAGAAGGCCTTCATACACTTTTGCCTCATATTGAGTAAGTCCAATATTTTGTAAAAAGTTTAGTATACGTTTATTTGGCATATTATCATTATTGAATAACAAATATGTATCTTTAAAAAGCTAAATACGTGTTTTTATGTAGTCGCATATATATCGTCGAGAATATGCGACATAATTTTATCATATTTGGGTTTTTAATACAACCTAATAATACCAGGTCTACAAAATATGTAGCTGTAGCTCTACCATGTCGTCGCCTTTCGACTACATATTTGACATATGAAGCTCGAGGCTTTACAATCAGGATGTTTATAATTTGTAATTATTTTTCATGATAAATCAACTCGCCCATAATCAACAACAATTTGTACATAAAATTTTCAATTATATTTTTGAAGAAAAATATAGCAATGCAGAAACAGAAGTGGTGAACATTTGCAAAAAGATAATGGAAAGCACATATACTATTAAAGATAGAAGTTCTTATCTGTTGATGATAGATGTGTTGTATTCAGAGTTTAATGAATATTATGAGGCCTGGATGAAAGAGCATCATGATGATACCTCAATAGTAATGGAGGAGGCAAAAGCTAATATTTTCATAGAGCATTGTAGTGACCCTATAAAAATGGAAGACTTGCTGTGGGAAACTGCCAATGTCCTGACATCAGAAAGCGCATACGTAAATGCTTAATAGGTAGATTTCATTATCCCTTCGGGATGAACAAATATATGGCCTCGTTTTGAGAGAGATAGCAACTTATTAAACTCTGGAAAAGCATTATTGTATACCATAGTTTTCGTACTAAATTCTCTAGTGGGGTCTACCTCAATAGGATATCCATTTTCACTAAAATATAGCAAAGAGACAAATTCTTCAAGAATATACCCTGAAAGTGTTTCCTTGATGGTAACTAATTCTTCGGTTGTTAAAGATTTTAGTTTTACATATTCTTCAATTTTTCCCCCAATACCTTCTTCCATTAGTCCTATAAGTTCGCACTTGAAATCTTTGTTGTGAAGAGCATAATCCTTTGTCTTAAAAAGTAGATCTTTATATTGAGGGGTATAAATAAAGTCTCGAAACTGTACTATTTTGATATTTGTTACGCCTATCTTACGTATTACTTTTTGATAAGATCTTGCTCTTTCATCCCCTATAATCCTAGCTTTATTTAAAGCTTCAGCTTCTGTCAAATTTTCAAAAACTTTAAAATTATACATGTCAGGATCGTCCATCAGTAGAATAAGGAACTCACTAAATATCTTAGATCCCCATTGCAAAAAGTATTCCATGGTGCTCTTACTAAAAAATTTATGTCCCACACTTATTCCCATAAATCCGGCATATTTGCCAGGGTTTTGTATTGCATCGCTGCCCAAATCGGTAGTCGACTCAATAACCATAGATGGAAGGATAGATGGCGGGAGATGTGGATTCATAGGGTGCTTTTATATGATAGCATACGACAGTCTATGAACACAGATAAAGTTCAGCCTCATAGCTGCCTAATAGTTATCTATTATAATATATTTTTATAAAAATACTCCCTCAATATGTATAAAGGAGAAGAAATTTATGGTATGAAATCGTTTATAATAAATAATGCTTCTTTCTAGAGTTTTAGTGGTGGGAGCCGGTATCTCTACTGCATTGATCGTTTTTTTATATACGCATTCGCAGCCTGAGGTACTGGGAGTTTCATATAGCCCCCCCTTTATAGTAACCCATACTCCGACACCAACTAGTACTCCCACCCCCACATTTACTCCCACACCTACCCCAACATCTACCCCGTCTCCTACATTAACACCCACTCCTACGTTTACCCCCACCCCCACACTGAGTCCCATGCCCCAGACACAATATGAAGAGTATTTTGATACATACAGCCAACAGTATAGTGTCGATAAGAATATCATGAAGAAGATTGCGTATTGTGAATCGGGGATGGGGTCTGGGGCTCAAAATGGGCCGTATGGAGGGATGTTTCAGTACACCGAGGAGACATGGAAATCTGTACGCACACAAATGGGACAAGATACAAACCCAGCTTTACGTTTTGGAGTAAAAGAATCTATTGAAACTGCTGCATTTCAAATATCTCGCTATGGTACCACAGCCTGGAAAGGCTGCTTATAATGTAGGCGTCGGGGTAGGAGTGTCTGTAGGAGAAATCGTCGGAGTATTTGTCGGGGTTACTGTAGGCGTTGTAGTAGGTGTTGATGTTATGATCGGTGTATTTGTAGGTGTAGGTGTCTTTGTGGGCGTGTTTGTGGGAGCTGGTGTGTTGGTCGCGGTAGGTTGTGGCGTTGCGGTCGCTTTGCTCGTAGGTGTCGCTGTCAATTTCTTTGTTGGTGATGGAGTCGTGACCTCTGTGGGTGTAACTGGCTTAGAAGTTGGTCTTTTTTTGGCTTCTCTCGTAGGTAAAGGAGTCGGCTTGTCGGGCGATTTCACTTTTTGTGCACGACTCATATTGATTGTAAAAAATGAAGCAGCAATAATAACAAACAATATTACGCCAATAATGACAGATTCATTTTTATGAGAATTTATATACTCTTGTATCTCAGATATATATTTTTGCATTGAAATATATTATAGCAGAATGATACACTTAAGAGATATTGACGAGTAAACAATCGTTTACTATACTCAAGCTTATTGATTATTATTTTTAGCACATAAATATATGGATTCCGAGATACTGCCGCCAATTAAAAAGTTTTATCGTGTAAACAGACGTTTACCTTCCTACTCTGAAATGCTTAAACTGTTTAAAGTAGCATCAAAAAAGACAATATACACGTATATTCAAAAACTTATTGATGAGGGTTTTTTAAAAAAAGAAAATAAAAAATTAGCACCGACTAAAATGTTTTTTGCCCTACCAGTACTAGGTATGATTCAGGCAGGCTATCCAATCATTGCGGAGCAAAATAAAAGTTATCTTACACTTGATGAATACTTGATTGAAAATCCAGACGCCTCTTTTTTGTTAAAGGTACATGGAGATTCTATGATTAATGCTGGTATTTTCGAAGGTGATTTAGTGGTTATAGAACAAAAAAGAAGTATTCGCGCCGGAGATATCGTTTTAGCTGAAATTGATCGCGAATGGACTTTAAAAGTATATAAGCAGGATGTGAAGAAAAAAACTGCCTTCTTAGAAGCTGCAAATCCTAAATATCCGCCATTTTACCCAAAGCAAGAACTCAAGATACATGGAGTGGTGAAGGCAGTAGTGAGAAAAGTCAATTAATGATTTCGACTGTCTCTTGCCATGGCTGATCATTATCAGCAATTATTGGATACTGACCTATACTGATAAAGTAAAATTTACTAGGATGTGTTTCTTCATACATAAAATATCGTAATCCATTCGTTTGAGCATAATCTTTCGAGCAATACTCTGAATCTTCAAAAAAAGTATCATTTACATCTGGATTGCTTAAAGGAAATGTTATTTCTGCTTTTATAAGATTATTCTCTTCTCGAGTTGTGACAAAGCATCGACTAGGATCTTTATCTTTCAGTATTTGTGTACGGATTGCATTCTCCAAGCTTTCTACTGAGGATTTATTGAATTTTTCTATAAATTGACCTTGCGTTGCTGGTAAAGAAGACGGATAAATATATATCCTATTGCCTTGTTCAAGTACTTTTATACTTTCATCTCCTATGACGGGATTACTTAAAAAATGAAATCGTACGCCTAGCGCTTCAGATGAATATATCTCAGCTGAATTGGCTAAAATTGTTGAGGTAGGCTTTGTTCTTATGGTGGAAGGTTGTGTTGGCGTCAAGGACACAGGGGCAGGCGTAGGTGAAATTTCCTCTATCGTGGTGGACATTAAGAGTGGCTGTAAAAAATACCACACAATTCCAATTAGTATGAGGACAAAAATAAAAACACTTGAAATAAATGCTACTTTTTTTGCATTCTTAGCTGACGCGGGCATGTCATCTTCCATACTCTCATTATAGCTATTTATTTCTTTTTATCGAGTGTATCCAGTTTGAGACCTTTAATGAAAAAATAGACAACAGAGGCAATTACTACAAAATCGATAACTGTGCTTAAGAAATGTCCATACATTATCTTTGCCCCTACAATTTTAAAATGAGCAGCCTCAAGGCCTTTAGTACTTCCGAGAGCTAGTCCTAGAAGTGGATTGATTAAATCGTTGACAATCGCAGTTACAACTTTTGATACTGAGCCTCCTAATATAAAACCGACTGCGAGGCCGATAACTCCTTGTTCTCGTACAAATTCTATGAATCCTTTCATAAATAAAAAGAGAAATAGTAACAGTTGCTATTATACAACAACTTGGTAAGAATTGTAAGAATTCATAAAAACTATTTAGTCTTTTTTAAAGAATATATTATTACAGTTTTATTATTAAAAATTTCATTTAATTTAGCCGAATTTTTTATACGATTATAAAAATCTATATTTTGTTTGCGATTAAGAGCGAGGTACATATAGTCAGCATCTATGATGGCAATATCTGCGGTTTTCAAATCAGAAACTTCAGACAATCTCTTTTCGTAGGGTATATCTGCGTTTTGTAGTACATTGGTAAAATTCACATAGGTGGGTTTAGAGGTAAAAGCAGATACATACGCCGTATCCGATTCAGCATTTTCCTCAATAGGTACGAAAACAGATCCGTTGGGTTGATCTCGCAAAAAAGTAAGCGCTTCCATTTCTTTTTCAGGGATAACGAGTCTTGCTGGATTCTGTAGATACCCAGCGTTTACAAAATTTGCTGGGAGCGTCAAAGATACAAAAAGAATGATCGTGAGTATGCCCATAGTTTTCTGCTTTTTGAATATATCATGGAGAAGTTGAGCTGTAAAAATATTAAGTAGAAAAGCCGCTGGTACCGCAAATTGTATCGGATTGTACCAATCACCTCTTTGTATAAATAACACAGCACATGTAATCAATATCATTATGACGAGTGATATTATCATTGTCATCCTATCTGCTTTTTTTAAAAGGTATAACTTAAGTATCTGAATAAATCCAATAAATCGAGTTCCGAAATAGAATAAAGCAAAAAGAAATGTAGAAAATAACTCTATTCCATATAAACGAGGGGACCAGCCATGCTCATAAAGGTAATAGCGTGCCAATACCATATTGGGTAAGTGAAAGAGCGTAGGTGTCTCAATAAGATGATGTACTGTGGCGAATGGTGAAAAAATGAATATTGATCCTGTCTTTGTAGTATTAAAGGGATTATAAAATAATATAACTGCCATGCCGGTACTTAGGAGAAAGAAAAAGCAATTTCGTATGAAGTTTCTCCATTGTTTATATTGTATAAGTATCCAAATTTCATTAAAGCCTACGATAAGCAATATAGTAAAAGCAACATAAAACTTGGTGCCAAAGGCGAGAAAAAGGAAACAGCTGATCAATAAGGATTGCTTTAATGTGATTATCCCCTTGGTATAGATTATGAGGAGAATAATAAATAGCATCAATAAAGCTAAGGCGGCATGTGGACTCTCTAGTAAT
>CAZPYR010000035.1:0-12379 GCA_964590815.1 uncultured Gammaproteobacteria bacterium
GGTCATACCAAAGCTCTGCTGCAGTTTGCTGAAAAGCCAATCATACTCCATCATCTGGAACAGCTAAAAGATATTGAAGATGTGCGAGTCGTAGTGGGATATGATGCACAAGATGTGATAGATACCGTACTCTCATTTCGACGAGATGTGCTTTTTGTATTCAATCATGAATATTTGCACACCAATACACTCACTAGTCTAGCTCTGGGAGCACAGTATGCAAACGACTTGATTGTGTCTCTAGATGGCGATCTGATTATAAAGCCATCGGATTTGGCAGCTTTTGTACAACAAGATGAAGAACTTATTGGAATTATAAAAACCTATACCGATCAGCCTGTATGCGTGGACCTTACGGAAAAAAAAGGCACCCAATATGTAACTGCTTTTGGAAGGAAAAAAACTGCATATGAATGGACCGGACTTGTGCAAATACAGAAGGATAAACTTACTCATACGAGTGGCCATGTATACCAGGCGCTGGAACCACATCTGCCCATACGTGCTATAGAAATAGACTGTCGAGAAATAGACACACCGCAGGATTTAGAAAAAGCTATGGCTTGGAGCAAAAAGATTTTTTAATTATGCATCCAAGTTAAAGTACAATTTATAATATACCTATGGATAAAAAGAAAGTAGATGCGTTTTGGTCGAAACGAGCAAAAATAGAAGACCCTCGCGTAGCAACCCATTTTAAAAAAGATGATACCCATGTATATGATTTGGAACTGATTCGCAAATACACAAACCCCAACTCAGATATACTTGATCTGGGCTGTGGGACATGCTATTTGGCCAATGAATTAGCAACTGAAGTACACTATATAAAAGCTGTTGATAAATACCCTGAATTTCTCAAACACTGCCTCACCGTCCCAAACCTAGAAACACTTGCCTCGGATGTACTAGACTACACAGATACACGTAAATATGACCTCATACTACTATTTGGAGTCGTCATGTACTTTAGTGAAGAAGACACACAAAAAATATACAGTATGTGTCGAAACATGCTAAAACCTCAAGGCAAACTTATTGTAAAACATCAGTGCGGTGTAAATGAAGATGTCGCGATAGACAACTACTCACCAACTATTGGAGATACGTATTATGCAGTATATAAACATGTAGACAAAGATAAAAAACTCCTCGAACAATATTTTGGAGTAGACGTCGTGGATATTTATCCGCCGCGCCTCAACCCTTGGCCCAACACCCATTTTTATGCATTCATCGGAACAAATGAAACTTGATCTATTTCCTGGATCCCAGGATAAAGTCGGGGATAATAAATACTAACCAAAAAACTATATGAACAAATATCTTCTCCTTCTCCTTGCCATGATCATAAGCCTTTCTGGAGAGCTCCTCTTCAAGCAGGGCATCATGCAAACCGAACTCAAACTGACATTCATGTCTATATTAAAAACCGTCTTTACCCCTTTTATTTTTTTTGGCTTTGCACTCTTTGGGGGTGGGGCTATATTGTGGCTTTTTGTACTCCAAAAGTTCCCTTTATCCGTGGCTTACCCGACCTTAGCTTTGAATTATGTATGGCTCCTGATCTTGAGTTATTATCTCTTTGGCGAGCAAATCACCCTAAATAAAACTATTGGAATTCTCCTTATCATTGCAGGGGTTTATTTTTTGCATCGCTCTTTGTAGCAAGCTCTCCCAGAATATAAAAATCATTTTCCCAAACTTTTTTGCTAAATTTTATGGTTTTATTACCCTGAGATAGTTTGTTTTTCTCAGCTAACACATAGATCGATTTCGGGAGTCTTTTTTCGTATTTTTCTGTCGGCAAATTTTGATTGGATATAATCTGCGTTTCTGTGAGGAAATACTCCTGCCACAACCGTCTCCAAAGATTATATTCACCAAGGAAAACTTCTGATGTATAAAACGGCCGCGGGACAGCAGTATTGCTCCCAAGATCCTGAAGAGATATAAGCGAACGATCTACTGTGGCATGATGATAATAAAACTGATTAAAAGAACGACGATATGAACGAAGCGTCACCGCAGATAAAATAACAATCACAACAAGTATCGAGATTCTATTGAAACGTGATAACAATACAGATATACCAATCGCAAACAATACAGAAAATAGGAAAATACTGTACGTAATATTGCGATGATAGAGAAAAAAATTGGGTGAATTGAAAACAAAGTGCACTAGTAGCATAAAAAACATACCAACCAGCATAGTAATCCAGAGTTTATGACGAGACATGATAAAAGCAACCAGCCAAACAAACCCAAAACCAAATGCCATCGCCAGTCGTAGGATCAGGGGAAGAGGACGATAATAATACAGGTTATAAAAGCCAAGCATTTCAACAGGTGAAGCATGCCGTATCGTTTCCCATCCAATAAACGTATTGCGTGATGTAGCAAAAATAATCTTCATATTTTGTAAAACAGCCGTATAGAAAGTGACCGGACTTATAGCAACCATAAGCAACAGCACTTTTACAAAAAAAAGTATTATCCTGACATCCCGATAAAAAATATACGAAACGAGGGTATACATGACATAAGGCACTAAAACAAAAATCAAGCCTTCAGGATACAGAGTAGTAATAGAAGCAAGTAAAAGTCCTAATAAAAGCTCTGACCCTTTGACTCCGATATGATCTGTCCAAGCTTTGTACGATACAGTTTCAGCGGAAGGATACTGATGAAGAAAAAAAAGAATAAGAATATAAATATATATACCTATAAATACAAATTGCGCAAAAAATACATGGTAAAGCATATAGGTAAGAGTTGAGTTGAGTGCAAATGTGAGAAAAATAATCAGGCCAATTACAAATTGGTATCGATTGATCAGTTGTTTGGCAAATATATAGAGTAAAGGAAATGAAAAGGAAAAGAGAAGTGAAATCATGATAGTAAATGTCTGATAGCTGCGTACTTGGAGGATCTCATTAAAAAAGCTTAAAAGCATAGGGCTTCCCCAACGATAGCTATAATGAACAATGTCTCCAATTGCCCAAATATAGGGACTATAGGGCGGTATCTCTTTACCTTGCCATACCGTGTGTTTTACAAAAAAATCGGCAACATTGGTATAGGAGATAGGATCTACATTTCCCAGTGAAATGACTGTAGGATACCCTTCTTTCAAAAGAGGAATAGTGGTAAGGATAAAACAGACAATGGTCCCCACCGCAAGCAAACTGGTTTCGACCAGAGGTATACGGTCAAATCGACGCATCAGTAGAGCGTAGACTGCACTTACCCCGCTTATGCCCATAATGATATAGGCAGCAAGAGACATGGGGACCTTGGCAAAACTAAGGATGACACCATACATAGCTATGAGCGCGACGCCAGTCCAAGGAGTAAACCAAAAAATATCTTTTCTCAATGATTTGGGTAGAAATAAAGAAGTGATACCAAAACCCGTAAAATAAAGCAAAAAAATGATACTTACGGTGTAAAGTAAAATCTGTCCCATACTATGCTCATATTGTACAGCAGGAAATAGAATTTGCGAGGGAAAGTAAGGAAGAGGAGGATGTGCAGAGTCCTCTTCCCTTTTTTAGTACATTCGGTCAGTCCCTTGTAGGATTAGGGGACATGTGCTCCTGATCCTTTTCCGGAGAGGGCCCGAGAATCATACAAAACAACACTAATAACAATATAAAGAACCTTTTTACTTGTTCTCGAAAAGCATTCATAGTGCCTCCTGTTAGATGGCATGATACTTCATTGATTCGTTCGTTGAGCACTCTCTGCCTATCCAGTGCTCGTATACCCTCACGGGCTATAGTGACTATGCGCAACCCTTTACCTTCACCGTTCGGACACTCGTGGTGCCGTCCGAATACATCAGCACAATAACAAGTATATGCGGTACTGTAGAACAGAAAGCATACACGTTGGTTACTGTTTTAGTGAGTGGCGCGGCTCGTGTTGTGGCTGGAATTAGCAACATACTAACTATCAGCAAGACAATTAACACTTTCAGAGCGATACTTCTTATCATGGATCCCTTCTTTCTTGCGCTGTAGAACACTAAACGGTATCTGCTACTGACCAAAGTAGCACTATATTTTAACCTATAATATAACGCATGTAAACATTAAATTTAATGAAGAGCAATATGGTAGAATCTTGCAGCAATCTCACGCATATCTGTACTACCTGTAGTCTCAACCACAGCTGGTACGTCGTAGGAATCAAACAGAAAATGGACAGTATTTATACCAGGATGAGTGATCCCATCTACCGAAATATTCTTTGTTGTCTCTGAAGGTGCTAGTTCAAACGTTGTAATAAATTGTTTATTGAGGTAAACATGTACTTTACGTGCGCGGAAATAGGAAGCAGCGGTGAAAGATAATGTTTGAGGCTTACTTTTTGTAATTTTAAACATAACACTTGTTTTTTTGCCAACCCAGCGAAAACCAGGATCTGGTGTATTCCAACCGGCACCTAAATACATTTCATCAACTGGGGTACCTGGCTTGACCGATAAAAATTCACGGGGTGTAGGTTTGCGATACCACAACTCATACCGACTCTCTTTGGCTGCCGGTACAAACCCAAGCTGAGTAATAGCCGCTTCCGCCGTGGCTACTGAAGGGATATCTTGTCGCACCAGTATATACGATAGATCAAGGAAATCTACTATTTTTTTGCCTTGCTCAACATCAAGCGTTTGCCACGGCTTGAGTGCTTGAGGAGAGCGATCGAGGGAACCATTATTTTTTATATCCAGATCTACAAGCCGGCCAAAATAGCCAAGCAACGGATTACGCACATAGTACTCCCGCTTAAAATGAGGCACACGACCCATATACCCTCCAATGACAGACTTACCATGATACTGTTGTCCCGTGATAAAATCGAGCGCCCCATTGTCGCCAAAGTACATAAATCCATCTCGTACAACAAACGGTAATTCCATAACCGAGACAGGCTGGGAATTTTTTTGTATGAGTGCATATAATTTTAATGGGAGGGGATTTGGTGCTGCCGTTGGGATGAGAAAGTAATGATCAATGATAAAAATAGAAACTAAAATAACTAATACATTACGAACAAAACGGCGTGATTTATCCTTAAGCCAGTGATTGAGAAGTAGAGCAACTACAATATATGAAAAAAAGATCCAGATCGTAACGAGTCGACCTGGACTGCGAATATTGGCCATAAAGGGCAAATAATGAAATAAAATATAGGGGAGAGGGATGACAATGCGAATATTTTCCTCTACCACCAGTCCCCATCTGCCCAAGACATGTAAAAATGGTCCAAGGGTGAGTATCCAAAATGAGATAGAAACAAACAAAAATGGAGCGATGCGAGCACGAAGCTGTTGAGTGATACGTTTTCTGATAAGCAAAAGGATCAGCACTGCAAAACCGAATAAAATAATGATACCCGGGTATGAAAAATTTTCGAAGATACCATAGGCAAACTGCGCATGACGGCCAATATAACTGGCTACATCTCCAAAAAAATAGCTATAAATGCTGGGTATAAAATAGCCAAAGATATCTGATGAAAACTCTATAGCACCACCCCAACCGGTAGTACGCGGCAACTCTTCAAAACGAGCCGTTTCAATAAATATCTGCAGCCAAGGAAAAAGGAGTACGAGACATGAAATAGAAAAAACAACAATATAGAGGATATTCTCAAGCATTTTTTTGATGACAAGCTGCATATTGGTGACCAAGTAAAAAACTCCCAAAAGTGCTGCCGAGAAAGCCAGACTCACAAAAAAATAGAGATTGAGATAAAGAGTTAAAATGAAAAAAAAGGCAGCTCCTATAGTAGCTACCACTTTTTTGACCCGAGACGCGCCTTGCAATACAAACAGAAGACAAAAATAAAACCACGGAAACGGATAGTAGTAAACGTAGGTAAGATGCCCAATACGTGGCTGGATAAATGTCATATAGCCAAAGACCAACCCGATAATGAAAGCTATAGAACTTCGCACTCCCAATTTTTTAAGCAATAGGTACATGCCTATATTGGCAAAAACCAAGGCGAGCGCGGAAAGGATAAAAAATGATTGATGAGGAGAAAGAAATGGACGAAGGAAAACAAACAAAAAACCATTTCCTGAATCGGTAGAAATAAAATTGGAGCCAAAAGGATAGAGCATGTCGAGGGTGCCAGCAAAAGGATTACGCATATGGATGATGTTTTGATAGACCTTTTCCATATTCCACTCCGTGGCGAGAATTTCCCCGAAGACCGAACCAGTTAGGGAATTATCGTGTAGTAACTCACCCCAAAAGACCCGAGCAAAAAATATATTGATAATCCCGTAGAGAAGGCTTATGCACAGCAAGAGGTGACGCGATACATAAGAAATAATTGTGTTTTTATTTATTTTCATATTGATCCAAAAATGACGTAAGTACCTTTTTGACATAGGTCATTTGTGGTTTTTTGATACCAGGGAAGACACCCATCCAAAATGCGTGATTCATGACTGTGTCAGCGCCAGGCATAGGCCCCATGACACGTTTGTTTTTAAGATTCATATAGGCCGGATGTCGAAGAAGATTTCCAGCAAAAACATTGCGAGTACCAATCTTATTTTTCTCTAGATATTCGGTCAGCTGATTGCGGGTAAAAGGGGCGTCGGAGCGTACAATGATTGGAAAACCAAACCAGCATGGGTCTTCTTTTTGGGATAGCTCCACAAACTGAAAATACTTCTCGTATGGTTTGAAAAACGTACGTAGCGCTTTGTAATTTTCTTTTCGTTTTTCTATAAAGGTAGGTAGCTTTTTGAGCTGGGCTAAACCAATAGCGGCTTGAAAGTCGGTAAGTTTGAGATTGAAACCAATTTGAGTATAAATATACTTATGATCATAGCCCATAGGAAGCTCACCTAGTTGCCACTGAAATCGTTTGCCGCAGGTATTATCTTTTCCGGTATCACACCAGCAATCACGTCCCCAGTCACGAAACTGTCGGTTGGCTTTATAAATAAAAGGATTATTGGTGATGACAGCACCGCCTTCACCCATAGTCATTTGATGCGCGGGATAAAAGCTATAAGTCGCCATATCGCCAAAGGTGCCTACCAGTTTGCCATTGTAGCGACTTCCGAGAGCATCACAGGAATCTTCGATCAGCCAAAGATTATATTTTTCTTTGAGTTTTACCATTGCTTCAAGGTCAAACGATATACCCAAGGTATGTGCGACCATGATGAGCTTGGTTTTTTTGGTGATAGCTTTTTCAATTTTTGAGACATCGATATTCATGGTCTTGAGATCGACATCGACAAATACAGGCTTGAGGCCAAACATGATGCCTGGATTGATGGTAGTGGGGAAGCCGACACTTGCCGTGATAAACTCATCGCCGGGCTTGAGTGCTCGCTCACCAAAGACACTTGAAGTGAGAGTGTAAAGTGCCAATAGATTGGCCGATGAACCTGAATTGACAAGGGTGACATAGCGACATCCTAGAAATTTTTTGAACTCTGATTCGAATTTTTTAGTATATTCTCCCTCTGTCCACCATCCATCTTTGGCAGCCTGAATTGCATTGTTTATTTCTTCTTTATTGTAGACTTTTCCTGAAACGGGGACATAGGTAGTGCCGGGTATAAATGGAGTTTTTTTCATGCTTTCACATTATAGCATGAGCATCAAAACTAGCAAGCTATTAAAATATTTTTCCTCATACTATTGACATTTGAAATACCTACGATAAAATAATTATACAATTACATATATTTTAAATTTCACCAATCTTTCAAATTCCGGTGTTTGAATTCACATAGATAATGTGTTAAAAATAGGTTATGAAAAAGGCAACAAAAACTGTCTTGGACAACAATCAAGGCATCACAATTGACGAAATACTTATATCTGTAGAAGAGCTATATAAAAAAGCTGATAAGGATAAAACTTCAAAAAAAATTTTGGAAACTGCGAATGAGAAATGGATGAAGAATAACTCCTATGAGTCTTAAATCTACCATAATTTTGCTGGATACGATGGTTGTGGCTGGGATATTTGCAGTGACAAAAAAACATGAAAAAATAGAACAGCATAAAGCCGAATGGAAACGAGCAATCAAAAGTATTATCTCCGAGATTGCAAATCCTTATCTGCGTGTAGCTACTCCCGTTTGTTTTGAATTAATGTGTTGGAATAAAGAATGGAGAAATTTTATTTTGAATGACAAACGTAAAATTTTTCAGTTTGCTTATTATCCAGTTACAAATGACGTTATTATGACTGCTACAGAATATGCAGTAAACTGCCAAATGGAATTTTTTGATGGCGCAGTGCACAAGGTGAAAACTGTAGATCCACTCATAGCTGCATATAGCCTCTTAGGTGGACATTATATACTAACTGAAAATCAGCAGGACTTTCCTGAATCCTACTTCAAAATCGTCAAATGTGAGATATTACTACTTGATCAAAGAAAGGGTGGATTAAATCGCAGAGTTCTATATTTGCTAAAACCTAAGCAAGTATAATTTTCTGTTGGGACATACACCAGAGATAAATTGAGTATATGTAAATCATCTTTTTTACCCCCTTACAGACTATGTAACATTTTTCGTACTTTCTCTGCAATATCTGAAGCAGTAAGTCCCACAACTCCACGCAAATATTCTTGTGTCCCAGTCACTTTGATAAATTCATCTTGCGTGCCGATACGAAGCAACGGAGGATGCGAAAAAGTAGATAATGATTCCAAGACCGCAGAACCCAAGCCGCCTGTGACTGAATGTTCTTCCACAGTGACAATGAGCTTTTTGCCTTGAACATGTTTTTGTATCGCGTCTGCGTCTAGGGGTTTGATCGTATGGATGTCTAAGATAGTGGAAGTAATGTTTTGTGCTTCTAACAATTTAGCTGCGCTCACTGCCTCAGACATAATTGGCCCTGATGTGACAATAAGTATATCGTTACCTTCTGAATAAAGCTGTGCTTTGCCAAAGACAAACGGGTATGCTTTTTCATATATAGTAGGCTCTATTTTTTTACCCATGCGTACATATACAGGGCCATGATGCCCCGATAAATACTTCATGCCAAGCTCAGCTGTCGTTGCATCGGAAGGAGAAAAAATTGACATATGAGGTAATGGCCGAAAGATTGCTACATCTTCAAGAGCAAAATGGGTCGCACTGAGGATACCATAGGAAAGCCCGGCTCCGGCACCTACTAGGGTGACATCGAGATTGTGATAGCAGAGATCATTGCGAATTTGCTCAAAGCAGCGCATGGTGACAAACGGAATAATCGAATAGACATAGACTTTTTTGCCGGTGAGGGCAAGCCCGGCGGCAACTCCAATCATATTCTGCTCAGCGATCCCCATATTGATAAAACGATCAGGAAATGCAGCTTCAATTTTTTCTACCACTGAAAATCCAAGATCCCCGGTGAGGAAATAGACTTGGGAATTCTCCTTCATCTGCTGATATATACTGTCGATTACGGCTGATCTCATAGGTCTTTGAGAATGTTTTGCTTCTGCTCTTCCGAAATAGATTTATAATGCGCTTCAAATTTACCTTCCATACTTGCTACACCTTTGCCTTTGGTAGTTTTGGCAAAAATGATATGAGGCTTATCTAATTTTTCTTGTTTAATTTTATTAAACACTTTTATAAGTTCCTTCATATCATGGCCATCTACCTCATGTGTGTCCCAACGAAACTCTTGCAATTTGCGGGGGAGCGGCGATAGATCAAGTACTTTTTCGGTAGTGGCATAGCCTTGAAAACCGTTAAGATCGACAATAGCTATGAGATTTGATAGTTTATGATGACCCGCAAACATGAACGCCTCCCAATTGGAACCCTCATTAAGCTCACCATCTGATAGGATACAAAAAACACGATTGGATTGCTGGTCGCGCGTATAGGAAAGTGCCATACCACAAGAGACAGGTAAGCCATGACCGAGGGAACCGGTCGAAAACTCTACACCCGGCACCTCACGGCTGGCATGCTCGGGAAGAGTGCCGCCATCGCGATCGTAGGTGTGGAGAAGTTCACGGCTAAAGAAACCTTTTTCATGGAGGGTGGCATAAAGTGCGGATGCAGCATGACCCTTGCTGAGAATACATATATCACGTGTTGGATCGGAGGGGGCAGCCGAGTTTAGTTGCATTTCATGAAAATAAAGAACCGTGAGGATTTCGACAATATCAAGCGAGCATCCGATATGATGCGACTCATGTGGGACAAGCATGCTAATAATATTTTTTCTGACAGCATGAGCTTGTGCTTGAAGAATAGAAAAATCGTGTGTATTCATGCCCTTTTACTGTATCAGATAGGCACCATTTTGGCAATGCCAGCATACTCGATCTAACTTTTAACCCTATCTTACGTGTGTCGGGCAGGGCCTGTGCGCAATAGTGCCCAACATATTTTTCTGCTATAATGAACAGGAAAAATGGCTACAAACACGTCTAAAAAACTCATATCTTTCGTCATCCCCGTATACAACGAAGAAGCGGCTATCCCAGCGCTCGTAAAAGAGATATCTAGCTTTATAAATAAAAATAAAGCATATGAATTTGAAGTGATTTATGTAGAAAATGGCTCTCATGATAAATCATATAAACTGCTCTCCGAAGCCGCTAAAAAAGAACCATGCTTTAAAGTGCTTCAACTTTCCAGAAATTTTGAATGCGATGGAGGCATTGCCGCGGGCATGCATTATGTGAAAGGTGATGCCTGTGTGGTGATGATGGCCGACTTACAAGAACCATTGTGGGTAGTACTTGAATTTATAAAAAAATGGGAAGATGGGTATGATATTGTGTATGGAATTGTAGAAAAACGGACAGGAAGCCCTATGCGCAACTGGCTTTCGGTAAAATACTACAAACTACTGAATATGGCAACCAATAATGCTTTCCCCGAAAGCGTGTCTGATTTTCGGCTTATAGACAAACAGGTTGTGGAAGCAATAAATAGTATGCCTGAGCAAAATAAATACTTAAGAGGACTGGTGATGTGGACGGGATTTAAACATACAGGGATAAAATTCGACCGCCTAGATAGAGTAGCCGGGGAGTCTAAGGCAGATCTGATAACGGTGCTTCGTGTTGCCAAAAATGGATTGTTTTCATTTTCTTATTTACCCCTTAGATTTGTTTCGTATTTGGGGATAGGCATGACGATCATATCTTTTGTACTGATAACTTTCTACTTAGTGTTATTTGTCATTCAAGGAAGAGTTGCTCCGGGTATTACTTCAATATTATTATTGCTTTTGTTCCTTTTTGGGGTGCTGTTTTTTATATTGGGAATCATCAGTGAGTATATTGCGCGTATTTATGAAGAAGCCAAACATCGACCTACCTATATCGTAAAAAATACCTTAAATATGAAATGAGAGGAATATCAGATGTTTGGCACCTGATATTCCTCACTGCGTCTACTCACATTTGAGAAAATACTTAGTTGATTGTTTCATTGCCTCCTTCATTGGGTGATCTGTTGATTCTGATACACAAAATAGCAATATCTGGATCGAGTCCCTCATTTTGCAATGCTTGAAGCAATTGAGAGAGATCGGTGACCGAGATACCCCAACCAAGCTTATTAGTTAGCATATGTCTTAGCTGCTCACTTGGCGTAGTCATGGCTACTTGGGCGCTTCTTTCAAGCAATTCTCTAGATACCTCATCTAGTTTCAATAATAAAAACATACAAACCTCACTTGTCTAGAATAAAACACTTGAGACACAGAATATGTATTATATCAAAGGCCTATAAAATTGATAACTTTAACTGTATGGGTTATAATATGCATCGGACTTTGAAACTATGGAGGATATACGTACCATCGAAGAATACTTTCGTGCATAAGTAAACAGAGAAGGTACTATATTCTTACACTATGACCCATGAAAGGTGTATCAACATGTCAGATGATAACATACCGGTAGTAATTACTATCCACACTCCCAGTTTCATCGATTTCATACAAAAAAATAGTGATACGTATGTATTCGCAATTGGGAAAGAGCAGGGACAAATCGCAGTCACGGCTTTAGAAGGAAGTCCGTTAGATTGCTGTTTTAACCTGGAGGAAATAGACGGAAAAACTCACATATATGTGGAATGTGAGACACCTATGAAGGAAATTCCACCATGGCTACACCATTTACTGCAAGATTACAAAATCTTGCTCCAGACGTGGCGCGACACTAGTGCAAAAATTCCGGAGGTTGAATTGCATTTTCTTTACCTACCAAATAATTAATAGTAGATAAAGAAAGTCACTATGGGAAAAGATAAAAAATCTTTTCCCATCAAAACCCAGTAATAAAAAATTTTATTGTTTGGTTTTGATTTATGAAACATATTGAACAGGAGAGACAAATGCCTCCCTCTATACA
>CAZPYR010000036.1:0-12346 GCA_964590815.1 uncultured Gammaproteobacteria bacterium
TATACAAAAGAAGATTTAATGCAAATCACTCTAGATCTTACTAAAAAAAACAATCCACAAACAGATACATACTATAGACCCTTTGCATATGCAGGGAGTCTTAATCTGTCACCAAATTTAGAACGAGACAACACATTTGCTTTTGCAGAATACATGATGCCGCTTGGTGATTATATACCGACAGATAAAGGCATATCAGTCATGGTCTCATCGTGGAGGAGAATTTCAGATAATGCCATACCTTCACGAGCCAAAATTACGGGAGGCTATATCAATTCCGCTTTAGCTAAACAGGAAGCAAATCGCAATGGCCATGAAGAGGCCATATTTTTATCGGAAGATGGCCATGTCGCCGAGGGATCAGCAATGAATTTCTTTATGGTACGTGATGGAGTATTGGTAACACCTTCAAAAAGTAACGATATCTTGGAAGGTATCACTCGGCGGACAGTGCTTGAGCTTGCAAAAGATTTGGGTATGACTGTTGAAGAGCGAACTATAGATAGAAGTGAGCTCTATGTCGCGGATGAAGCCTTTTTTTCTGGTACAGGTGCACAAATATCTTGGATTCAGAAGATTGATCATCGCATAGTAGGCGATGGTAATAGAGGTAAACTCACCGGCCAAATACAAGATTTATTCTTTAGAGTCGTTCGAGGAAATGAGAGTGCGTACGATAAATGGTGTACGAAAATAATTATTTAGCATTTATCGAATAAGCAAAGCAGCAATTCAGTCGCTCAGCTACGCAGTCCCACAGTTAGTATTACTGTCTACGGAGGAGCTGTATATCTGAATTGCTGAGTAGCTTAAAATATATTTATGAAATTAACAGGATCTCAAGCAGTGATGGAATCATTGCTTAAAGAAAATGTCCAAGTGATCTTCGGCTATCCGGGAGGCGCTATCATGCCGATTTATGATGCCCTTTATGATTATATGGACAAAATAAAGCATGTACTCGTGCGTCATGAACAAGGTGCAGCGCATGCGGCGGAAGGCTACGGTCGCATCACGGGAGAACCAGGTGTATGTTTTGCAACTTCGGGCCCAGGAGCTACCAATCTCGTAACAGGTATCGCCGATGCCATGATGGACTCTGTTCCGATGGTTTGTATTACGGGGCAAGTTTCGAGTACTGTCATAGGCACAGATGCATTTCAGGAAGCAGATGTGATGGGTATTACGGCCCCAATCACGAAATGGAATTATCAGGTTTCCCGCGCCGAAGAAATACCGTATGCTATATCTCGGGCATTTCATATCGCCAAAACAGGTCGGCCAGGACCAGTGCTTATAGACATTACAAAAGATGCGCAGTTTCAGACATGTGAGTTTGAATATCCTAAAGAAATAAAGATAGAAAGCTATCAACCGACTGTCATACCACATCCCAAACAAATTGAATTGGCAGCAAAGCTATTGAATGCAGCAAAAGCTCCACTGATACTTGTAGGTCATGGAGTAATCATTGCCAAAGCCGAAAAGGAACTACAGGAATTTTTGGAAAAAGGAGATTTCCCTGCAGCAAGTACACTTCACGGACTATCTGCTATACCGTCTAGTCATCCACTCAATGTAGGATTCCTTGGGATGCATGGAAATTATGGGCCTAATGTGCTCACGAATAAAGCAGATGTCGTGTTGGCTATAGGCATGCGATTTGATGACCGGGTGACGGGGAGACTCTCGGATTATCTCACCAATGCACGTATTATCCATATAGATATAGATCCGGCTGAATTAAACAAAAATGTAACTGTCGAAATCCCAATTGTGGCTGATGCGAAAAATGCTCTTATAGAACTCACTAAAGCGATAAATAAAAATTCTCATACCGCATGGATTGAAAAATTTAAAGCGTGTGACAAACAAGAATATGAAAAGGTCATAAAACACGAAACTCACCCTGAGACCGGTATGATCAAAATGGCTGAAGCAGTCACGGTATTATCGGATTTGACAAAAGGTGAAGCTATTGTGGTTGCGGATGTGGGACAACACCAGATGATTGCAGCAAGATATTATAAATTCCAAAAGCCTAATAGTTTCATATCGTCAGGTGGTATGGGAACAATGGGTTTTGGATTACCTGCCGCAATGGGCGCAAAATATGCTGCTCCTGAACGTGAAGTAATTTCAATATCAGGAGATGGTGGCATACAAATGAATATACAAGAACTAGCTACAATTGCTCAGGAGCAGGTGCCCGTAAAAGTAATTATTTTGAATAATAACTTTTTAGGTATGGTGCGTCAGTGGCAAGAACTTTTTTTTGATAAAAGATATTCGATGGTACACATGAAGAATCCAGACTTTATACAGCTTGCAAAAGGGTTTTATCTGGAAGGTACGAGAATAGAGAAAAGAGAAGAATTAAGAGATGGCATACAGAAAATGTTGAATCATAAAGGACCATATGTCTTGGAAATCATGGTCGAACAGGAAGGTAAAGTATTCCCCATGGTCCCAACCGGTGCATCAGTTGATGAAGTTCGATTAGAATAAGTGTTAGCCAGTTAACGAGTTCACGTGTTAACGTGTTCATATTTTAAAAAGTAAAAACTCGTTAACCCATTAACGCGTTAACAAAATAACAAGTTAGTAAGAAATATGAAACAGAATTACACTATTATCGCTTTTACTGAAAATAAACCTGGTGTGCTATATCGCATTGCAGATCTTTTTTTACGACGTAAAGTAAATATTGAAAGCCTGACAGTATCAGAGATTGAGACTAAGGGGATTTCACGCTTTACTATCGTGGTGCACGCCGAAAAAGAGCTCGTAGAAAAAATAGTTAAGCAACTATACAGAATTATTGAAGTCATAAAAGTATTTGAAAGCACGGACCAGCAACTAGTGTTCAAAGAGATAGGATTTATCAAGGTTTCTACCAAAACTCCCGAGCGACGAAGAGAAGTAGAAGAGCTTGCCTTTCTTTTTCGAGCAAAAATCAGTCATGTAGGTGTAAACTCACTTGTTATTGAAAAAGTGGGCTCAGAAGAAGAAATAGATTCTCTTTTTACACTACTTCGACCTTTTGGTATCAAAGAATTTGTGCGATCTGGACGCATTGCAGTGCTGAAGGATGATGATGTGTTACAAGGCTCGATTGCAACTGTGACACACGAAGCTTCTCATATCGCAATGTCTCTAGATATGACAGCCATAAAAAAAATCCAACTTATGTGTTTGAAAACACCCGGAGCTATATCTTTGGCTCAAGGTGTGCCTTCTTTTGCAACGCCAGAATACATAAAGGAAGCAGCAAAGATAGCAATTGAAAATGGTGAGGCTGATAAATATACCCCGAGCTTTGGTATAGAGCCTTTGCGAGAAGAGATCGCTAAAAAAGTAAAAACGTTTAATAATATCGAGGCTACAAAAGATAATGTCATTGTCACCCATGGTGCGACAGAAGCTATGATGGCAATTTTCATGTCTCTTTTTAATCCGGAGGATGAAATTATCATACTCACTCCCGCTTATGCAACACACCTAACACAGGTTCGTATTACTCGCAACGCGGGAAAGCCTATCATGGTACCCCTCTCTGAAACAGAAAATGGATGGGAACTGAATGTATCTCGCATAGAATCATCGATTACTCGTAAAACAAAAGCTATATTGTTTTCCAATCCGACAAATCCTATCGGCAAAGTGTATACAGAGGAAGAATTGCAACAAATTGCAGCTATTGCCAAAAGACACAATCTATTTATCCTCACAGATGAGATGTATGAATACTTTACATTTGATGAGAAAAAGCATATCAGTATAGGGAGTTTCCCGGATGTTGCAGATCGTACAATCTCTATTTTTGGTCTATCAAAAACATATGCGATGACCGGGTGGAGAATAGGCTACATCATAGCAGGTAAATCTATACGGGATGAAATTGTAAAAGTAAACGACGCCATTATCACATCACCTACTGCGGTGTCTCAGTATGCAGCGCTTGCGGCTTTACAAGGAGGCAAGGATACTATAGAAACGTTTAGGCTGGAGTTTCAAAAAAGACGAGATATTGTTGTTGCGGAGCTCATGAAAACCGATAAACTTTCTTTTGAAGTCACTCAAGGAGGATATTATATTTTCCCAAAAATTGAGTTTGAGCTAGATGATTATGATTTTGCTGTGGAAATGCTGAAAGAGGCGAAAGTTGGTGTCGTACCAGGATCCGCTTTTGGTATTGGAGGAGAAAATCATATTCGCATATCTTTTGGTGGAGAAACTGAAGATATGCGAGAAGGAGCTAGACGATTTGTAGAATATATCAATAAAAAATTATAAATACCACCCCGTCCGATTTACATCGGACTACCCCTCCTTATAAAGGAGGGGAGCTTAATTAAACTCTCCTCCTTACCAAGGAGGAGTACCCGAAGGGGGAGGTGGTTTTAATACAATTAATCATATGTCTGACAAAATATATATTTTCGATACAACCTTACGTGATGGCGAACAAGCTCCTGGCTGTCAATTAAATACAATTGAAAAAATTGAAGTAGCCAAGGCACTTGAAGGTCTGGGTATTGATATCGTCGAACCTGGTTTTCCTATATCTTCAAAAGGAGATTTTGATTCTATTGTAGAAATTACGAAAGCTATCAAAGACCCAATTATTTCACCTCTTGCGCGGGCAGTAAAAGCAGATATTGACTGTGCTGCAGATTCACTCAAATATGCCAAAAGAAAAAGAATCCATACATTTATCAGTAGTTCGGATATTCATATCCAGTATGTTTTTAAATCTACACGAGAAGAGATACTGCAGCGCGCTGTGGATGCCGTCAAACATGCAAAAACCTATGTGGATGATGTCCAGTTTTCTCCTATGGATGCAGGTCGTACAGAAAATGAGTTTTTAGCCCATTTTGTTCAAACAGTTATTGAAGCAGGTGCCACAGTAATTAATATCCCCGATACAACAGGGTATTGCATGCCATGGGAGTTTGGAGAAAAAATCAAGTATCTTTTTGAGAATGTTAAAAATATTCACAAAGTAGTCGTTGCTGTACATTGTCATAACGATCTGGGTTTGGCAACAGCCAACTCACTTGCAGGTGTAATGAATGGCGCACGGCAAGTAGAAGGTACCATAAATGGTGTGGGTGAGCGCGCTGGTAATACTTCACTTGAAGAGGTAATCATGGCAATTAAAACCAATCATGCGCTCGCCTTTAAAACAAGTATTAATACGAAAAAGATATATCCTACAAGTCGTCTCATCTCGCGACTTATGAAAATGCCAGTTCAGGCGAATAAAGCTATAGTCGGGGCCAATGCGTTTGCCCATGCATCAGGAATTCATCAGGATGGTATGCTCAAACACAAACAGGCGTTTGAAATTATGAAACCCGAAGATGTCGGTCTGGATGAGACAGCGATTGTACTTGGAGCACGCTCTGGTCGTGCAGCTTTGAAGCATCGACTCGAAAAGATTGGATATACCGTATCTCAGGAAGAATTAAATGTCTTATATGAAAAATTTTTAAAACTGGCCGATGATAAAAAGGAAGTAAACGATGAAGATCTTCATATGTTGATGGGACAACAGGGAGATAAACATAAAGTGATTAGCATCCAACTAGTCGAAGTAATGTGTGGATATCCTTTAAAACCTATGGCCACAATAAAGCTTACGATTAAAGAAAAAGAGTATACCGCCTCAGCAAGTGGTAATGGTCCAGTGGACGCAGCCTACAGTGCTGTAAATGAAATTCTTATCGAGCAATCCAAGCTTATGAAAAAGTTGCCACTGCTGAAAGAATTTTTGATACAAGCGGTAACACGCGGCAGTGATGATATCTGTAAAGTGAATGTGCAGCTGGAAAAAAGTAACCATATGTATTATGGCTATGGTTCGGATACAGATATTGTGGTTGCTTCAGTGCAGGCATATGTGAATGGATTGAATAATATAGTTAAGAGTTAAAAGATAAAAGTTATAATTTTTTTGTCATTCCGGGCTCCGACCCGGAATCTAGGGTTTAGAATGATTCCTGGATCCCGGATCAAGTCCGGGATGACAAAGTCATGATTTATGAATATAACAACACAACAAATAGAAGACGCGGCAAAACGGCTTGAGAAAGTCGTTCAAAAAACACCGTTGCAATATTCAAAGCGTTTATCTAGTAAGTATGGCGCAGATATTTATCTAAAAAGAGAGGATTTACAGGAGGTACGTTCATTTAAGATAAGAGGCGCTTATAACAAGATGTCTTCATTATCTGACGAAGAAAAAAAACGAGGTGTGGTGTGTGCAAGTGCGGGCAATCATGCCCAAGGTGTCGCGTATAGCTGTAACGCTCTCAAGATCAAAGGTGTCATTTTCATGCCTATTGTCACCCCCAATCAAAAGATAGAAAAAGTCCAACATTTTGGAGGAGAGTATACAGAAATTAAACTGGTAGGGAATACCTTTGATGACGCAAGTATCGCGGCGCAGATTTACACCAAAGAGCATAACTCCGTATATGTACACCCATTTAATGATCCTCTCACCATTGCAGGGCAGGGTACGACGGGAAAAGAAATATATGAGGATATGAAAGATACTGTAGATATTGTTGTTGCAGCAATAGGCGGTGGTGGACTCATATCTGGTATTTCTACCTATCTTAAGGATAAGATTCCTCAAATCCAGATAGTAGGCGTAGAACCAAAAGGAGCTCCTTCTATGTCGGAATCATTGAGACTTGTCAAAATTGTAACACTTGAAAAAATAGACACATTTGTAGATGGCGCGGCAGTCAAAACGGTGGGTGATAATACCTTTGAAATATGTCAAGAATATCTAGAAAAGGTAGTACTAGTAGATGAAGGGAAAGACTGCTCAACTATGATAGAACTGTACCAAAATGAAGGCATTATTGCAGAGCCAGCAGGAGCTTTGTCTGTGGCCGCTCTCGATGAGTTAGCCGATGACATTAAGGGAAAAAAGGTGGTATGTATCATCAGTGGCGGAAATAATGATATTTTGCGCTATCCAGAAATTATGGAGCGAAGCCTCGTCTATCAGGGTCGAAAGCACTATTTTATTATTGATTTTGCGCAGAAGCCGGGACAACTCAAAAGAATGGTAAATGAAGCATTGGGCCCAACCGACGATATCGTACGATTTGAGTATATTAAAAAAACTAATAAGGAAAAAGGCCCTGCGCTTGTGGGAATCGAATTGAAGAATAAACAGGATTTGGAACCGCTGATGGAAAGGATGAAGGCTATTGAGTTGAAATTTACAAAGGTTACTCAAGATGATCTTTTGTATGATTATTTAGTGTAGCGATTTGTCATCCTGAACTCGTTTCAGAATCTGTAAAAATATAAAGCTCAAGTATATTTGTTCGAAAAAAACGCTCGCGCTAACGTGCAGAACACTATAGTTATTCTCGTTCGCTCGCTGCGTGAAAACGTACAGATACAAAGTAATATAACTATTACCAAATTTCGTTTGTACGTTTTCAAGCTTTTTTCTTAACAAATATACATTTCGCTTTAATAATATAAATTATAAATAACTATGTCAGATACATGTAATTGTGGAGGGTGTGCCTGCGATAACAACACCAATATTGAAGAATTAAAAGGAAGGTCGGAAGAACTCACTAGTCGTGCTGGGGGGAAAGACTGGCTAAAGAGGGCTCCAGCTCGTGCGATGATGCGGGCTGTGGGGTATACAGATGAGGATTTTGAGAAACCTCTTATTGCGGTCGCCGCGCCTCATACAGATATAACTCCCTGTAATGCACACATACTTGAGCTCGGAAAAATAGTAGAAGACGAAGTAACTAAAGCAGGAGGCAAACCATATATCTTTGGGACTCCGGTCGTAACAGATGGCGAAACTATGGGTACAGAAGGAATGAAATATTCACTAGTATCTCGTGAACTTATAGCCGATTCAATTGAAATGATGACAGAAGCATACTTTGCCGATGGTGTAATCGCCTTGTCTGGTTGTGATAAGACTATCCCGGCTTCTATCATGCCACTTGCCCGCAATAACAATATAGGTATTACATTGTATGGCGGCAGTATTTTACCCGGTAATTTGAATGGTCGCGATATGAATATCGTGAGTATTTTTGAAGCAGTTGGTCAATATAGTGCCGGGAAAATAGATGAAGAACAACTGCATGCCGTGGAATGTACATCTTGCCCTGGCTGTGGAGCCTGTGGAGGGATGTATACGGCCAATACCATGGCTACAGCGCTTGAGGTAATGGGTATGTCTGTGCCTGGTAGCGCAGCCCATCCGGCAATGAATAGACATAACCGCATATCTGAAAAAAAATATGATGATGTAGGTAAGACGGTACAGTGTCTGCTTAATCTTATGAAACGAGGGATTCGTACGCGGGATATTTTATGTCGTGAATCGTTTGAAAATGCAATTGTGGTGACACAAGCATTGGGAGGATCTACGAATGCAGTGCTCCATCTTATTGCTATAGCACATGAGGCAGGTATAACACTTGATATAGAAGATTTCAATCGTTTAGGTCAGAAAGTACCATTGATAGGTAACTTTAGTCCTGGAGGAAAATATATGATGGAGCATCTGGATAATGTAGGTGGAGTGCCAATGGTCATGCGTATGCTGCTTGAGGCTGGATTGATACATGGTGATCTTATCACAGTCACCGGCAAAACAGTTGCGGAGAATTTAAAGGAAGCTCCAAAACGACCCGAAAATCAAGATGTGATCTCATCTCTTGAACAACCATTTTCTCCTCCTGGGCATCATATAGTGATAATGAGGGGAAATATGTCTCCAGAAGGCGCTGTCATGAAGCTAAGTGGGAAATTAATTGATCAACACAAAGGTCCTGCACGTGTGTTTGAATGCGAAGATGACGCTATGAATGCCATACTTAGTGGAAAAATCAAACACGGAGACGTGATGATAATCCGTAATGAAGGGCCAAAGGGCGGTCCGGGTATGCGAGAAATGCTTTCTCCCTCAGCAGCCCTTATGGGAGCTGGACTAGGTAAAGATGTCGCCATGATCACAGACGGTAGATTTTCAGGGGGCACACATGGCATTATGATCGGTCATGTAGCGCCAGAGGCCGCAGCAGGTGGTCCTATAGGGCTGATACATGAAGGTGATATTGTACAAATAGATGTTGCTAAAAAAAGAATAGATATCCAAGTCGATATCCCAGAGATCATGAAACGAAAAGAATCCTGGAAAGAACCCGAGCAAAAATATAAGCGGGGAGTGCTTGCAAAATACGCAAAACTTGTCGGAAGTGCCTCGGAAGGAGCGGTTACGAGTTAAACTGAATTACGAATTATGAGTTGTGAGTTAAGAAGTATTTGGTAAATTAAGCTGAGTAGCAATTATAGGCTTTTTTTAGTTTTACACCAATTCAAAAAGGTAAGTTTATTAATTAATTCATCATTGTTATGAGATATATATCAACAGATAAGGCTCCAAAAGCTATAGGGCCATACTCACAAGCTATAGAGACCGATAGTATGCTTTTTTGCTCAGGACAGATTGGTTTAGATCCAGTTTCAGGAGAGTTGGCAGAAGGGCTTGATAATCAGGTGACCCAAGCACTTGCTAATCTCAAAGGTTTGGTGGAGAGCTCTGGCTACAATATGGAGGGTATTATCAAAACAACACTCTTTCTGACAAACATGGCAGACTTCGCAAAAGTGAACGAAATTTATGGTTCATTTTTTTCAGCCCATAGACCTGCAAGATCTACGGTTTGCGTTTTAGCGCTTCCCAAAGGGGCGATGTTTGAGATTGAAGCAATTGTTATAAAAAGTTAAAAATTAAAAGATAAAAGTTAATAATAAATATTCTCGTTGTTAAATAAATTATTGTAACAAAAAAAGACGTTTGTATTAATTAGTATATCTAAATTGTCAAAATGGTATATATTAATTAAACGTTCAAATTATTAATTACATTTACTATATGGCTCAAATAAATTTTGGAGGCGTTGAAGAAAACGTTATAACACGAGATGAATTTCCTCTTTCAAAAGCACAAGAGGTGCTCAAGGGAGAAACAGTTGCAGTTTTAGGATATGGTGTCCAGGGACCGGGGCAGGCCATGAATATGCGAGATAATGGGATAAATGTCATCATTGGACAACGCAAAGATTCAAAGTCTTGGGATCGTGCCGTGGCCGATGGTTGGAAACCAGGAGAGACGCTTTTTGATATTGAGGAGGCAGCAGCCAAGGGCACTGTTGTCATGTACTTGTTGTCAGATGCAGGACAGAAGGCTTTTTGGCCTAAACTTATGCCACATCTCACCGAGGGAAAGACATTGTATTTTTCACACGGTTTTTCTGTGACTTATAAAGATGTGACTGGAGTGATACCTCCCAAGAATATTGATGTCGTATTGGTTGCTCCTAAAGGCTCAGGTTTGACTGTACGCCGCAACTACCAAGAGGGAAGTGGTATCAATAGTAGTATGGCAGTGTTTCAGGATTTTACTGGCAAGGCACGAGAAAAATGTATTGCACTTGGCATCGCTGTCGGATCTGGATACTTGTTTGAAACCACCTTTCAAAATGAAGTGTATAGTGATCTTACGGGTGAGCGAGGTATATTGATCGGAGCACTAGAAGGCGCTTTTGAGGCACAATATGAAACACTACGCAAGCATGGCCACAGTCCTAGTGAAGCTTTCAATGAAACGGTAGAAGAACTTACACAGAGTCTTATACGATTGGTTGGTGAAAAAGGCATGGACTGGATGTTTGCCAACGTATCAACTACCGCGCAGCGAGGCGCTTTTGATTGGAAGGATAAATTTAAAAAAGCTGCTATGCCTGTATTTGAGGAACTCTATGATGAAGTATCAAGTGGTCGTGAGGCAAACCGCGTCTTGGAAAAGAATAGTGAGTCTGATTATCGTGAAAAACTCAATCGTGAAATTGAAGAGATGCGTAATATGGAACTCTGGAAAGCGGGAGCTAAAGTCCGTGAACTCCGACCAGAAAATTGGAAGAAGAGTTAAGTTTCTCAGCGAATCAGCAACCAGCAATTCAGCAGTTTTAGTAGTTTTAGCAAAATATGATTAGGAATTTTAGAGATATTATAGTATGGCAGAAAGCTCATGCATTAACCTTAGAAGTATATAAAATCACTAAATATTTTCCTAAAGATGAAATGTATGCATTAACATCCCAGATGAGACGAGCAAGTATATCTGTAGCAGCAAATATTGTTGAAGGGTTTACTCGTAAGGGGAGAAAAGATTCAATACATTTCTATAATATCTCTGATGCATCTCTTGCTGAATTAAGATACTACAACCTGTTATGTTACGATTTAAGATATATTAATGAGGATCAATATGAATTATTAGAAACTATCACATTAGAAGTTGGAAAAGTCCTGAATGGTTGGAGTAAATCACAACAGCGCTGAGTAGCTGGCTACTGAGTCGCTGAAAATCTTTTATGTCACTCACACTTTTTGACAAAATTTGGGATGCTCACGTCGTACATCAGGCAGAAGGTTATCCTGCGGCCCTGTATATCGATGCGCATTTGATCCATGAGGTGACTTCACCTCAGGCTTTTGATGGCCTGAGAAAACGAGGTATTGGGGTATTTCGTACTGATCGTACCTGGGGTACTGCGGATCATAATGTCCCCACGAAAGATCAGCATTTACCGATACGGGAATTATTATCTCGCAAGCAAGTTGATATGCTTGTACAAAACTGCAAAGAATTTGGTGTGCGTCTGTATGGCCTAGGGCATCCGTGGCAAGGGATTGTCCATATTATTGGCCCGGAGTTGGGTATCACCAAGCCGGGTATGACGATAGTATGTGGTGATAGTCACACTTCAACTCATGGTGCCTTTGGGAGTATCGCTTTTGGTATTGGGACCAGTGAGGTGGAGCAAGTTTTGGCAACGCAAACGGTACTGCAATATAAGCCCAAAACTATGAAAATTGAGGTAAATGGGAAGCTCCAAAAAGGAGTTGTAGCAAAAGATATTATACTTTACATTATTTCCAAACTTTCAGCTGCAGGAGGCACTGGCTATTTTGTTGAGTACGCTGGAGATACAATACGAAACCTTAGCATGGAAGGCCGTATGACCATATGCAATATGAGTATTGAGATGGGCGCACGTGGTGGTATGATAGCGCCCGATGATATTACGTATGAATACATGAAAGACCGCGAATTTATGCCAAAAGGACAGGAGTGGGATAAAGCTTTGGCATATTGGAAAACCCTACTTACAGACGAAGGAGCGATATATGATCGAGTAGTCGAATTTAATGCAGGAGATATTGAACCTATGATCACGTATGGTACAAATCCCGGAATGGGAATAAAAAT
>CAZPYR010000037.1:0-3231 GCA_964590815.1 uncultured Gammaproteobacteria bacterium
TTATGGGATATTTATAACCCCTTGTCTCCATTTGTATTTCCTTTCAACGATGTGGTCTGCCAAAGTGCGACATCTTTTGCTTTGAAGATGATATGTATATTATAAATAATGAGCAGGAAGAACACAATACTATAAGATAAATGTGGAGTTTACAGAGTACGCCCTCGCATATACAAGATAGAGTGGTAAAAGATGATTCTTTACTTTCTATTTCAACAGTTTCCTGAAATGTACTGCATGCCTTTTTTCAATACTTGCTACAATCTACTGCAAAGATGCTAACACTTCTCAAATAAAAAGCCTATAATACACAATCCTTTGTACTAATATGGTATAATACGCTGTTCTTTAACAACCTATAATTCGTAGAGAGTTATCTTGTGACTGAAGTTAATCTTCGTCACAAGTTCGTCTCTCTACGAACTACTTAAAGATGATGGGTGGATTGTTTTACATTCAGTGAGTGTACAGCAATCCACCCATCAATGTGATGCTCACTCTTGAGTAAGGTGGTAGTAATGACAAAGAAGAAAGGTATAAACCCATGTCTACGAAGAGTTTTGTCACAACCCCAATCGTCCTGGCAGCAGCCATCCACGAACTGCGGGCTGCCGCGCATCTAGGAGAAAACGTGCGATTTATCACAAATTCCGGAGCGCCCCTCACCCCCCATCAAAAGATCATGACAGATTTGGCACTAGCCTCATTGCCAACGGCGACTATCTTAATGCAGCGCCACATTATTAGCTGCATTGTGTCTTCAGACTTCGAAGAAGTAAATCGCTGGTTTGAAGCAAATGATATGACTACGCGACTTGAAAAATCCGGGGCAGCGAATCCGGTATACATTGGCGCCGCATACCGGCAGCCTCTGTACTGGGTTCCTCCCGGTGATGAACGTCAGATCATAGATGTAAACGGGCAAAAATTCGCGGGCGTCAAAATGAGCGCAGATGCCGTACACTACTACCGTGTGGGCGAAACAGATCAAATTGTGGTGAGTTTGCCAGATGCAAACTATGCCTACATGCTCTATTTCGCAATGCCTCCAGAGGAGCCACAATCAGAGGCCGATATGCTGGAGGTCATTATGAACTGGCAACCACGGTTAGGACTCATCGACGATTTTGATAAGTTCTACTACCCCATGATTGACATCGCAGCCCCATCGAGTGTAGAGTGGCTTACCGAGCTGATTCTCACTGACGATAAAGGACGTGCTGCACCTATTGGTGGCGTTGCCATTGCTTCTTCTTTGAAGATCAATGAATACGGCGCCTTGGGGAGATCCGGATTGGGTTTGGAGGCCTCGGCGGTGCCGGCACAGATTGAATATAAACCGGCATTTATAATCGACCGCCCATGCATTGCCTGGATTACCTTGATCCCACGGGACGGAAATCCGGCGCAGCAGCCCCTTATGGCTGCCTGGCTCAAGCAGGATGTCTGGAAAAATCCGGGCATTCTAAGATTTTAAGTAGTCTGCCGTAAGGCAGGGGAGACGAATCGAGAGGTGCTATGTAAAAATAGCACCTCTCGAACCTTCTCATTTTTTCTATTCGCAAAACATCTCTTCAAATGGTAGAATAGTATTCATCTAAAGGGCGTATAGCTCAGTTGGCTAGAGCGTTACATTGACATTGTAAAGGTCTCAGGTTCAAGTCCTGATACGCCCACTTTTCACTTTAAATATATCTGCAAAAAAACTCATATCTATGATTAAGAAAGAAATATTAACTCAGCCACAAGAATTTGCTGAGGAACCAGAAGCACGCCTACAACTTGATCATAGCCAGCAGTTGAGTGAAGATCCTCGATTTACCATAACTAAAAGCGGCATCGCAACAACCAATTATGATACTGTTGCCGATATTTATGGTCACGATACAATACCTCATGTAAAAAAAGGCTTTGAGCTTGAGTATGAGCGGTTTAATATACAATTACGCCGAGCACTAGAAGATCGTGATTTTGGGTTATTTGAACAACCTTACCAGGAAGAGTTTGGACAGTTGAACCAGGAGCTCGTAGAACTTGATAGATTTGTATATACTTGTTATGGACTTGATCTCATAGGACTGATCAATGACCGCAATCAATATCAAGAACAAGTAAATAGATATTTCCAACAATCAACAATATGAAAAAACGCATTCTTTCAGGCATAAATCCAAGCTCATCCAAAGGCCTACACATTGGCAATTACTATGGTATGGCACGACCTGCACTTGCCTTGCAAGCAGAAGGGGAATGCTTTTACTTTATTGCCAATATCCACTCGCTCAATATGGTGTTTAATCCCAAGGAAGTCGAGGAAAATACCAAAAATATATTTGCGGAATTTCTTGCTTTCGGCCTTGATATACAAAAAACTACTTTTTTCGTCGAGAGTGATATACCCGGCATTCCGTATCTTCAAACAATTTTAAACAATGCAGTCACAATCGCCGAGCTCAAACGAATGCATGCCTACAAAGACAAACTTGCCAAAAATATAGATCAAGATATGATCAGTATGGGACTTTTTTCCTATCCTGTGCTCATGGCCGCAGACATCTTGCTCTTTGATACAGATGTAGTACCAGTGGGCGAAGACCAGACGCAACATGTAGAGATATGTCGCGAGATTGCTCGTACGTTCAACAATCGTTATGGGAATATACTAAAGATCCCCGAAGTGTCGGTCAAAAAAGAAGTCGCCCGTGTGATGGGTATAGATGGTGAGCGTAAAATGAGCAAATCACTCGGCAACGATATCCCCATTTTTGCCGATGAAGCAACAGTAAAAAAACAAATTATGTCTGTCACCACAGACCCGGCCCGTATACACCCTACAGACCCTGGTGACCCTGCAAAGAATGTCGCTTTTTCGTATCTGGACCTCATGGGGTTTGATACGGCCGAAATGAAAAACCGCTATAAAGAGGGGACCATCGGCGATGTCGAAATCAAGAAAAAGCTTTTTGAGGTATTTATGGATACCTTTAAGCCCTTCCGAGAAAAAAAAGCTGAACTTATGAAAAATGAAGACTACTTGCTAAGCCTTCGCAATGCCGGTGCCGATCGGGCCAATACTATCGCCGAAACCGTGTTGGCAAAAGTTATACAAGGCGTCGGCCTTGTATAAAAAAACGCCTTCTGCATATATCAGAAGGCGCCGTTTTCTGTTCTACTTAAACTGTTGCCGCAATCACCGGGCCTTGTAGTTCTTTATTCTTCGATTCAGATACC